>DATFXZ010000167.1:0-12796 GCA_035315305.1 Terriglobia bacterium
CTCGGTTAGAACAACGAATCGAAAGGCTCTATCGCGAGCTGGAAGCACGCTTGCTAAGATTTCGGCCGCATATCTGGCTGGGCGAGGAATGGTTCACACCGGATGGGGTGGGAGGCTTTGCGATTCCGTTCTATCTCGCTCATCCCCGCCTGATAAAACTCGAACGCGCACAGATGTTGGAAGTCGAAGGAGCCTCCGAACCAGAATGCATGAGAATTCTGCGGCATGAAGCCGGGCACGCCATCGATAACGCATTTCGTCTGCACGCAAGGCGCACTTGGGCGGATACATTTGGGTCTTATCGAGTTCCCTACCCCGAGTGGTATCAGCCACAACCTGGGAGCCGCGATTACGTCTTGAACCTCGACGCCTGGTACGCTCAAGCACATCCTGCTGAAGATTTCGCCGAAACGTTCGCAGTTTGGCTCCAATCGGGGGATCGATGGCGACGGCAATACAAAGGTTGGGGTTCTCAACGGAAGCTGGAATACGTGAACCAGATCATGACCGGTCTGGCCGGAAGAACTCCCGTAACGAACTCACGGCGCGAAGTGGAACCATTCAGCTCTTTAAAGAAAACATTGCGAGAACATTACCGGCAAAAGCGTGCCTATTACACCATTCACTGGCCTGCATCATACGAGCGAAATCTCTACCGGGTATTTTCACCGGATTCGCGACGGCACTCGGCTCGCAGCGCCGCTCAGTTTCTTCGTCACTATCGCGCTGAAATCAGCGACATCGTGGCCCGCGGAACCGGCGTGCATCATTACACCGTCAACCATATCGTGAGACACATGATCGTCCGCTGTCGTGAGCTGAACCTGCGCATAACCATGCCGGAAGAAGAAGCTCGACGTCTCATTCTCATCACCTTAACGATGCAAGTGATGCAAGTCTTGCGAACGGGTTATCACCGAATTCCATTGTGAGATTCAAAGCGAAAACCAAGCTCCGGCTTCTCGTACTCCTTTCTCAAGAATTGATGCCGCCTGAAACCATCCCTGATGGCATCGAAAAAGAGAAACAGCCCTGGCGAACGGAATACGATGTGATCACCACTCTGAAATCGATGGGGCACGATGTTTATCCGGTCGGTCTCGCGAGCGATCTTGCGGTCATTGCTAAGGCTCGGGAAGAACATAAACCTCATATTGCGTTCAACCTTCTCGAAGACTTCGAGGGGCAGGCGCTCTTTGACCAGCACGTCGTCAGTTATCTCGAATTGTTGAAACAGGCGTATACAGGGTGTAATCCACGCGGCTTGACGCTTGCGCACGATAAGGCGCTGACGAAAAAAATCCTTTCTTACCACCGGATCGCAGTCCCCGGCTTCGCCGTGTTTCCCGTCGGACAAAAGGTCGTCCGGCCCCAGCGATTGAAGTTTCCTTTGTTTGTAAAGTCGGTTGTGGAAGAAGGCTCCGTCGGAATCTCCCAGGCGTCGGTAGTCAATGACGACACGAAACTAGCCGAGCGCGTAGAATTCATTCATCGACAGACGAACAACCACGCAATCGCGGAGCAGTACATCGAAGGGCGCGAAATCTACGTGGGTGTTATCGGCAATCGAAAATTGCAAACGTATACACCTTGGGAGTTGGTCATCAACAATCTACCGGAGGGCGCGCTGAATATCGCGACTGGAAGGCTCAAATGGAATCCTGCTTATCAAAAGAAGGTCGGACTAGTAACAAAACCAGCTGATCTTTCCCCGGAACTAGAACGGGATCTTGCACTCCTGTCCAAGCGAATTTATCGTCATCTGTGCCTCAGCGGATACGCACGACTCGATTATCGGATGACCAACAATGGCAAATTTTATCTGTTGGAGGCCAACCCGAATCCGCAAATCGCCATCAACGAGGATTTTGCGGATTCAGCCGCGCACTCCGGCCTCAAGTATGCGCAACTGCTTCAGAAAATCATCACACTAGGCTTGAGCTACAACGTCGCGAACTACAGCGTAATTTGATGCATGTCTTTTTGTGTCTTCTGTTATGGACCCCTGAAGTCGGCGTAGGTGTCACAGGCACTCATCTCCACAAAATCGATGAAGCTCCGATTGGCATCTATGGGCGGCTGTTTTTCAATTTCAGTCGCAGCGCGGCAGTAGACGTAGAGGCTACCCGTTATCCAGGTAAGACAAGTGCGTTGTTGGGAATCAAAAGCGGTAAGCGGTTCGACCGTTTCGGAGTTTTCGGCAAAGCCCGCACGGGGATGTGGTATTTCGATCGCGGGTATTTTGCGGCCGATCTGGGCGGCGTCCTCGAGTACTACCCATCACGACACACCACTATTCGCATTGATCTCGGCGATACCATCCTGTTCTATGGTGGAGCCGCCCTTGGAACCGTGCACAACTTCCAACCGGCAATCGGATTTGGGTATCGATTTTGACGCTGAAAATGTGTGCGGGACGTGTTGCTCAACTGCAGCCGAGGGTCAGGGCCAGCAAATCGCACGTGTTCAATACTTTTCCCGCTTCAGGATGTGGCGAAGACTACCGACGCGGTACCAGTAATAGCCGTATCCATCCAGGACGATCTTATGTTTGCCGTCAGGTCCTGCGTCACTGTGTTCGCCGACCAGCAGATTGATCAGGCGGTTTCCTTCTTTCACCCCGACATCCAGAGTGATGCTTTTCGGTTTCTCGTCGAAGTTGTGCAGTGTGACGATAGAGTTATTCCGCCAGTCATAGCGCATCGCAAGAACGCTGCTTTCGCCGGATTTCAGAATCTCATACTTGCCCCAACCAAATTCCGGACATTCCTTGCGAAGCCGGATCATGCGTTCAGTCCAATTGAGCATCGAGTTCGGATCACGGCGTTGAGCTTCGACGTTAATGCGCTCGTAACTCCACGGTCCGTTGCTGATAACAGGTAACACGGTCTTTTTAGCAGTCGAGAATCCTGCCTGCGGATCGTCCGACCATTGCATCGGCGTTCGAACTGAGTTGCGCTCTTTCAAGCGGAGATCATCACCCATTCCGATTTCATCGCCGTATCGCAAAACCGGCGTGCCTGGCAGCGAAAACATGAGGCTATAGGCGAGCTGCAGCTGCAACTGATTTCCAAGCATCGGTGCAAGCCGCCGGCGGATTCCCCGGCCATAGAGCTGCATGCGTTTTTCGGGACCGAATTTCTGATAAACGATGTCACGCTGTTCTTCGGTCAGACGGCCCAGGTCTACTTCATCATGATTTCTCAGGAATGATGCCCACTGAGAATACCCTGGAATATTGCGCGTTGCTTCCAGCGCCTTTGCCAGAGGCCCGACGTCAGCCGATGCCAATGCGTAGAACACATGCTGATTGACGAAAAAGTTGAACATCATGTGCATGCGGTCGCCTTGGGGACCGAAAAAGTCGAGGTTTTCTTCGGGCAGTACATTGGCTTCGCCCAGCAGGATGGCGTCGCCTTCGCGCCACTGAAGAAACGACCGGAACTCGGAGAGATATTCGTACAGGCGAACGTGCTTCCGGCCAGGCTCTTGCGTTTCTATGATGAACGGCACCGCGTCGACACGGAAACCTGAAGCTCCCATCTCTAACCAATAACCCATGATCCGCTGAATTTCAGTTTTGACGTGCGGGTTTTCTACATTCAAGTCCGGCTGAAACTTGTAAAACCGGTGGTAGTACCACTCACGCGCGACTGTGTCATAGCTCCACGTGGCACGTTGGACGCCAGGAAATACCATGCCTTGTTTGTAATTCTTGGGCCTTGTCTTTGACCAGACATACCAGTCACGGTACTTCGAATTCTTATCTTCCCGTGCGGACTTGAACCACGGGTGCCGGTCCGATGTGTGATTCACGACGAGATCAACGATCACCCGCATTCCGCGCTGTTTTGCCTGATGTGTGAAATCTACGAAGTCCCCCGACGAACCGTGCCGTGGATCGACACCGTAGAAATCGGTGACGTCGTAGCCCCAGTCCCGATTGGGTGAGGGCTGAAACGGCTGAAGCCAGAGGCAAGTCACCCCCATGCCGGACAGGTAATCGAGACGTCGCGACAAACCCTCGAAGTCGCCGATACCGTCTCCGTTCGAGTCCATGAACCCTGCGACATTAAGGCTGTAAATGATTGCGTTCTTGTACCAGAGATCGTCGATCACTTCCGGTACACGTCGTGAAGAGCTTCAACATCGCTGGCCGATAGTCCGGAGTACTTCGCGATATCCGCCCGCGACTGCAGCTTGTTGCGGTAACGCATGAAGTAATCCACAATGTTGCCGCCGTATCCGAAGTAATACATGATGTCGTCGAATTTCCGCGTATGCTGAAGTCCGACGGCATGGCCCAGCTCGTGAACGCATGTGAGATAGACAATCGTTTCGCGCAGCAGATTGTCTTGAACGGCGCGGCTGGCGAGAGGCTCACCTTGCGCGGAAACCTGCGGCATCACGTAAACGATGGCACCGGCTTTCCCGTTAACCTGAACCCGCTGGGTTTCGCCATACAGTCCTTCGTTCGGTGAAATCCATCGGATGCGTATGAGCGCCCCGGCTATGTTGGCTTCCGTGAATTTGAGTTGACCGCCACTTTCCCGCGACCACGCGTCCAGCGCAAGTTTCGCCAACTCGCGATCCGATTCGCGATAGCCGGGCACGGCTTTACCATCTTCTATTGCATACGTGATGGCTTCGCTCGTGTTGAGTCGCCCCAACTGCGGCGCTAAGAGAAATATGGCGCAGATTGCTAAAGTGCCGAGCTTAAGCATCGTTCAACAATTCCTTGGCCGTGAAGAGCGGATAAAACGGATAGCGCTTCGCGATCAATTCGGTACCGCCTTCCTCGCGGTCGACAACACAAAACGCGGCTGCGACATTGTACCCGGCTTCTTCCGCCTTCTCGGCAGCTTTGAGAATAGAGTCACCCGTCGTGCACACATCGTCCACGACGACAACACGAGTCCCGGGTTTCCCGTCAAAGCCCTCGATCGAGCGCTGCATGCCGTGACCCTTAGTTTCTTTTCGCACAATGAATGCTGATATCGGCTTGCCTTCGAGCGCACTCACCACTGCAACGGCCGTCGCAATGGGGTCGGCACCTAATGTCAGGCCGCCGATCGCCTCCACCTGAACGTTGTAAGTCCGGATGTGATTGAGAATCAAGCGGCCAATGAGAAGAGCACCGCGAGCATCGAGCGTCGTCATTCTGCAATCGAGGTAATAGGAGCTTTTCTTTCCCGAAGACAAAGTGAAATCACCGACCCGCAGGGATTTTCGGCGGATGATGTCACGCAGCTCGCGCAGTTCTTCATTCATGGCGTTTCCCAATCTTATCAGAAGCTGCCGGTTGCGCCTCCGCCCCCGGATCGGCCGCCGTCAAAGTTCGGCTTGGGCGCCGCAGCTGGTGATGGTGACATAGCCGGCTGTAACGCAGCGGATGCTGTACTGACGATCGCCAATGCCTGACGATCCCTCGCGAGCAAGCGCGCAGCCGTAAAGCCCGCGCGCTGAGCATCGGGCCCTCCGCCAAGCCAGCGCTTGATGAGTACAGCAGAAACGATTAGAACCAGCCCGAATAGGATCGGATCCGATGGCTGCCGCATCAGATGCAGATAAGGTTTGTTAGTCGCGAGAGTGACTAGAGCCGCCAGGACGCTCACATTCAACAGCGGTCGGTCTTTACTTTGAACTGACAGCCATAACCCGACGACAGGCACGATCCAGATCATTGCATACGTCACCCAGTAGAAGAGGCTCGGTTCGTAGTATCGGATGAAGCTTATCTGCAGATTTAATGACAGGTACAAGCCCGCCCAGGCCGATGCCTGAATCAGGCCATAATCATCTCGACGAAATTCGTCCGTGCTCTGAAGCCGCGCCCTCCGAACGATAATGAACAAGAAAGCACAAACTAACGCAGCTATCAATCTCTTACCTTCTGCAGGCCAGTGCGTAGGGAAAGGTATGGCCGCTGCGCAAACAATCGAAGCAATAGCGGCATAGAGATATCCATACCGGATATAAATGAAAAGAGTGCCAAGTGCGCCGATCGCAAGCGGTGCGACTAACTCGCCGTCGAAACCTGACATGACGAACGCCGTAGCTAAACTGAACAACACAACTGCTGCGATCGAAACGGCTTCTTCCACCCCGAACCGATAGAAGCGAAAGTTTTTGATCAAGAATTCCGCCGCTCCCACGCAGAGTATTGCGGCAATGACGCAAACAGCTGCCTCCGAGGTCTTCTCATCCACGCCAAAGACTGTAATGACCAGCGACACTGATGCGGCAACGACTATTGATGTGAATAGAAAGAGCAGAGCACGAAGAAAGAAGTTTGTACGACGCAAATCGATGCGCAGCTCATTTGCGATCTGCGCGGCTTGAGAGGTATCCAGGAACCCGGAACGCTGCCACTCGCGAACGGCAGCTAGTACTCTAACCTTCTCTTCGTCGGCTTGTGCGTAGATCCTCATTCTTCGTGCCCCGACCCGCGTGCGAGCAAGATTACCGAGATCGTGATGATCGAACCTGAAATGAGGAAGTAGCCCAGGACCGCCGTCGAATCCAGTCGCAAACCGCGTAGCAACTGGGAGCTAACTGCGACATAACCGGAAAAGACTCCATAAACAACAAATGCAAATCTATCGAATTTGACTCCACCAAAAATCGCGACTGCAGCGAACAAGAGAACAGCAGCTAAGTCAAACCAGCTCTCATTGCTGACTACCTGCGAAATTAATGCGCTAAACAAGGCGATCACGCCGACATGAAAGTACGTTTCGGTGAAATGTTTCTTGATATTCCTGCAGAAGAACCACGTTCCGGCCGCTATTACGAATGCAGAATAAATCAACGCGGGACCCCGAATTGAGATCCCGGACAGTAGATTCAACCGCGACGTTCGAATGCCGAACCAACCTGCAAGGGTTGATAGGGCGAGCGAAAGGACCAGCCGGTTATCAAACCGGTAGGCAAGGCCGAAGAAAAGAACCGCTGAACCGAGGAGGTAATAATCCCATTCGCTGTGCAATATGTGAAATCGTGTTTCAACGTAACCGACTTCAAGTGCGAGCGTCAGGCATGCCAGGTACAAGACATAATCGAAAACGAGCGTTGGAGACTCGACCTGAGCCGTTGAATAAGGCAGGCCGCGAGTGAAACAATAATAAAGCGACCCGAACAGGATTATAGTCAGGCAGGAAATGATCGCCGCATCACCCAGATTTGCAGCGTAGACCTGGATCACCCAGCCCGCTCCGGCTATAAGCGATAAGACTCCGAGATATAGTAGCGAGTTGAGTTCGAAGAAAACGGAAAACCGATCTTTGCGCACGATCGCCAAGATCGTGTCGTACTGGGCACCGCGAATGGCGCCTGTTTCCTTCCACGTGGACAACCGTTCAAAGATCGTCATGGCCGCAGCGAGTATAGCTTAAGGACTGCAGGCGTCCTGATGAAGTTATCTCAATGTAAATAAGATGCGAACTTGTGAAATAATTCGGGCCGAAAGGTATGTAGCCGCGGGTTTTAGCCCGCCCGGTCGTCACAATAGGAGATGCCCTGATGCCGAATCCCCAAATCTACGAATCTGCCGTCTTGGAAGCTGCAGCTGGAAAAATCAGGCATGAGCGGCTGTTGCAGTGGATTGAAGAAGTCGCGGTCACCTGTAAACCGGACCGCGTTCATATATGCAACGGCTCGGAAGAGGAATACCAGCTGATGATGCGCATCATGCTGCAAAGCGGCACTGCCGTGGCGCTGAACCCGCAAAAACGCCCGAATAGCATTTACGTCCGGTCCACACCTATCGATGTTGCGCGAGTCGAAGACCAGACCTTCATCTGCTCTGAAACCGAAGACGAAGCGGGACCTACAAATAACTGGGAAGATCCGGTCCGCATGAAACGTGATCTCATAGACCTTTTTAGCGCCTCGATGCGTGGCCGTACTATGTACGTCATCCCATATTGCATGGGCCCGTTGGGTTCCCCTATTTCCAAAATCGGTGTGGAGATCACAGACTCGCCATATGTCGTAGTGAACATGCACATCATGGCGCGCGTGGGTCTCAAGGTCCTGGAGGCCCTGGGCACAGATGGAGATTTTGTGAAAGGCCTGCATTCCGTCGGGGCCCCACTGGGACCGAATGAGCAAGACGCATCATGGCCATGCAATACTGAACATAAATACATCTGCCACTTTCCTGAAACACGCGAAATTTGGTCCTTTGGTTCGGGATACGGCGGAAATGCGCTGCTTGGCAAGAAATGCCACGCCCTGAGGATCGCGTCAGTCCAGGCACGCGATGAAGGCTGGCTCGCCGAGCACATGCTCATATTGAAATTAACGAACCCCGAAGGCAAAGCGAAGTACATCACCGGCGCGTTTCCCTCAGCCTGCGGCAAGACGAACCTGGCAATGTTGATTTCAACTGTGCCTGGTTGGAAGGTCGAAACGATTGGCGACGATATCGCATGGATGAAGTTTGGTCCGGACGGACGCCTGTACGCGATTAATCCTGAAGCGGGATTCTTCGGTGTCGCGCCCGGCACCAGCATGAAGTCAAACCCGAACGCGATGCTCACGGTCACGAAGAATTCCATTTTCACCAATTGCGCCATTACGCCCGATGGTGACGTATGGTGGGAAGGGATGTCAGATGAGAAGCCGGCCGAGTTGATCGACTGGCTACGCCGGCCCTGGACCCCACAGTCGGCTCGACCTGCAGCCCACCCGAATGCTCGCTTCACGACACCCGCCAGGCAATGTCCTGTGATTGCAAAAGAATGGGAGGATCCAAGAGGTGTTCCGATTGATGCGATCCTCTTCGGAGGGCGACGCGCGAACGTGGTGCCGCTTGTTACGGAATCGTTCGATTGGAACCACGGAACATTTCTTGCCGCCACCACGAGCAGCGAGACGACTGCGGCGGCTACAGGAAAGGTCGGTCAGTTGCGGCGCGACCCCATGGCTATGCTTCCCTTCTGCGGTTACAACATGGGCGACTACTTCGCGCACTGGATGAGGATCGGGAAAACAGCCGGCGCAAGAATGCCGAGAATCTATTTCGTGAATTGGTTCCGTAAAGACGAAAAAGGCAAGTTTCTCTGGCCCGGCTACGGCGAAAACAGTCGCGTTTTGAAGTGGATCTTCGAACGCTGCGATGGCAAAGCTAATGCGGTCGATACGCCGATCGGACGACTGCCTCGGCCGGAGGACATCGATACAAGCGGACTCGATATGCCGGCCGGAAGTCTCAGCAAACTCCTCAGCGTGGATGTGCCGGGCTGGCTCGCTGAAGTTCCGCTGATCAACACTTTCTTCGATGAGTTTGGGGAACGCCTGCCGACAGACCTTCGCAACCAAGTGACCCAACTGGAGAGTCGGCTAAAAGCATAACACCTGTAGGGGCGGTCTGCGACCGCCCTGGGCGCTCGTAGAGCGCCCCTACAGGTCAAAACAAATCTGTCGGTTTGGTCGGCTTCGCTGGTTCTTTGTGCTGCCTTGCCTTGATGTGCGGGCCCGTAACCATATCCTTGTATCCCATTCCCGGCCCAATCATTGGGAACACACAGGCATCCGGATCGATCATTACTTCCAGAAACGCCGGTCCGTTGTGGTGAACAAATTCCTGCAACACCGGTTCGACACGATTCTTCTCACTCACCCGCGCGGCAAATTCAAATCCGTCGGCCCGGGCTGCATTCACAAAATCCTTCCGGTGAAGGAACTTTTCCGTGCCGCAGAAGCGTTCTGCAAAAAACATCTTTTGCCACTGCCGGACCATACCATCGCCCTGGTTGTTAAAAAGAATCGTCTTTACAGGCAGGTTGTAGTTCGTCGCGGTTTCCATTTCGCCAATGTTCATCCGGAGACTGCCGTCACCATCGATATTGATGACGAGACGATCCGGCCGTGCAAACTGCGCGCCGATTGCTGCAGGGAGACCGAAGCCCATCGTGCCCATTGAACCGGAAGTGAGAAACGACCGCGGGTGCTTGTAGTCCAGATATTGGGCGGCCCACATCTGATGCTGGCCGACGCCCGTGCAAATAATGGCCTCACCTTGGACGATCTTGTTAAGGCACTCGAGCACGTAATTGGGCTGTATGAAATCACACTGCCGATCGTACTCCAGCGGATATTCACGCTTCAGCTCGGCGATTTGCGCCAACCACGGTGAAAAATCCTTCTGGAATCCGCGGCTGTGGAGCAGCAAATCCTGAAGACCGCTTCGCGCATCGGCAACATGCGACCACGTCACATGTTTCACTTTTCCTATTTCGCTCGCGTCGATGTCGATATGCGCGATGTTTTTCGCGTTGGGCGCGAACGTCGCCACCTTCCCTGCAACACGGTCATCGAACCGGGCACCGACGGCAATCAGAAAGTCGCAATCTTCAATTGCATAGTTTGCATATGCCATGCCATGCATGCCGAGCATATGAAGGGAAAGCGGGTGCGTCGTGTCGAATGATCCGATGGCCTGAAGGGTCGTGGTGACCGGAATATTGTATGTCGTCGCAAACCGGCGCAGGTCTCGCGACGCATCGCTTTTAATGACGCCCCCGCCCGCATAGATGAGTGGGCGATCGCACTTCCGAAGCATATCGAAGAATCTGGCGCCCTTTTCTTCAGACATTCGCGCGCCGTACAGCTCCTGCATGCGCTCCCGATAACCCCGAAGCTCGAGCACCCCTTCGCCTTTGAATACACCTTTCCAGTTCTGGACGTCCTTTGGAATATCGAGAACCACAGGCCCCGGCCGATCGCTACGGGCGATTTCGAAAGCAGTCCGAACAGTAGCTTCGAGTTCTTCCGGATCGAGCACGAGGAACGTACGCTTGGCGCACGCGCTCATGATGTTAAAAACGGGAGCTTCCTGAAAAGCGTCCGTACCGATGGCTGGTCTCGGAACCTGTCCACAAATCAGTACAATCGGGACCGAATCAGCCATGCAATCGCGAACGGGCGTGACGCTGTTCGTGGCTCCGGGACCTGACGTCACCATTGAGACGCCAACCTTCCCACTCGCTCGCGCATATCCGGCCGCCATGAACCCGGCGCCCTGTTCATTCGCAGGCACGACGAGTTCAATTGGCTTTCGTCGTTTTGACTCCTGTTCGATGTTATAGCGGCCGAGTGCGTCCCAGGTCGGCAGAATCGCGCCGCCGCTGTAACCGAACAGAACATCGACGCCCTCATCCGCCAGCACCTGAATGATCATGTCGGCGCCAGTCATCATCTGGCCGGCGAGCGCATGTTTGCCTGACGCAGCAGATCTCGTCAGGCGCTCCGCTCCAGCGCTCATCGGTCCTCCCGGGCTCCAACTGCAGCCGCAACGGGCGAGGTCTTCTGCTTCGGTTTTTGAAGGAACGACATCATTTCACGAAGACGTTTGCCAACTACTTCGATTGGAAGGGCAGCCTCCGTCTCGCGCATTTTCTTGAAGTTCGGCCGGCCGGCTTCGTTTTCAGCAATCCACTGTTTCGCGAAGGTCCCGTCCTGAACTTCTTTGAGGATCTGTTTCATCGTCGAACGCACGTGCTCATCGATGACGCGGGGACCGCGAGTGTAGTCGCCGTACTCGGCAGTGTCGCTCACAGAGTAGCGCATATAGCTCAAACCGCCTTGATAGAAGAGATCAACGATAAGCTTCAGCTCATGCAGGCATTCGAAGTAAGCAATCTCAGGCTGATAACCCGCCTCGACCAATGTTTCGAAAGCGGTCTTAACCAACGCGCTAACGCCACCGCAGAGGACGGACTGTTCGCCGAACAGGTCGCTCTCGGTCTCTTCTTTAAACGTCGTTTCAATAACGCCCGCCTTCAAATTGGCCGTTGCCCAGGCATAGGCAAGCGCATTCTGTTTCGCCTGGCCGCCGACATCTTGATGGACCGCGAGAAGCCCAGGTACGCCGACGCCTTCAGCGAACAGCTCTCGCATGCGATGACCGGGAGCCTTGGGTGCGATCATGCTGACGTCGATGAAGGGCGGTGGTACGACCTGACCAAAATGGATGTTGAACCCGTGCGCAAACATTAAAGTCTGGCCGGCGCGCAGATGCGGCTCTATCGAGGCTTTGTAAACGCTCTTCTGTTTCTCATCTGGAATGAGAATCATGATCACGTCTGAAGTCTGAACTGCCTGCTCGATGGTTGTTACGGCGAGCCCATCTTCCTTTGCGCGAGTTCCGGATGGGCTGCCTGCGTACGTTGCAACCTTCACATCGACGCCGCTGTCGCGCATATTCAAAGCATGCGCATGCCCCTGGCTGCCGTAGCCGATGACCGCTACGCGCTTGGATTGAATCAGGCTGGGGTTGCCGTGTTTTTCGTAATAGACGTTGGCCATGAAGTCTCCTTGTCAGTCATGTCGACGGAAATGACATCAATCTGCTTGAGAAGTTGTTTAACGATTTGTGCTGCGAGGGCGGGGCTGCATCGCGCCACCATTGTGATGCACGAAAGACCGGGTTGCGAATCCGGAACCACCATCAGCCGCTCGATGTTGTATCCACGGGAGCTGAATAGACCCGTTATATTGAATAAAACGCCGAATCGATTCTCCACCAGAATCGAGAATGTGAATGTAGGCAGCTCTTCCATATATAAAACCTACCGACCGATCGGTAGGTGATTCTAACATGGATAGGATTCTCATCGCTATGCTAATGTGGCGCGCGGGGCTAAGGGCTAAACGACTATGACACAACTACTCGAAGGCAAAACCGGCCTGATCATGGGAGTCGCCAACAAACGCAGTATTGCGTGGGGTATCGCCAATTCCGTTAATAAGGCCGGAGCGCGACTCGTGCTGACGTATCAGAATGAGCGGT
>DATFXZ010000168.1:0-5095 GCA_035315305.1 Terriglobia bacterium
GCTTCCTCGTCGCCCCGTTCCCGAGCTTCGAGTTGCGCGAGAAACCGGTTGCGCTGATCAAAAGGATCGTTCAATTCCGAATACCCGTTTGCGATTTCCATTCCGCCGATGTAGAGCTCAAACCGTTCGACCAAACTCTTATCGCTCGCCTTCTGCTTCGAGAGAGGCGAGAGCTCCACCGGATAATCGTAGATAAACGTCGGCTGAATCAGGTGTTGTTCGGCGACAGCCTCAAACAATGCGCCAATCAGATTTCCAAGCGGCATTTTCGGATCGTACTCCGCATGAAATTTCTTCAATAATCCTTCGACTGCCGCGCGGTCTTTCAGTACCGCCTCGTCGATTTTTTCAGGAGAGAATTTCAGAATGGCCTCCTTCATTGAGAGGCGCGTCCATTTCCCAAAATCGATCTGCTGATCGTCATACGTTATCACCGTCGACCCGCAAACGGTTTTTGCGATGCCGCTCAACATCTCCTCTGTTAAATCCATAAGGTCCGTGTAATTGCTGTACGCCTGATAGAACTCGAGCATCGTGAACTCCGGATTGTGTCGGGTCGAGATGCCCTCATTCCGGAAAATGCGATTCAGGTCGTACACGCGATTCAGACCGCCGACGATCAACCGCTTGAGATACAACTCGGGAGCGATCCTCAGGTACAACATCATGTCGAGCGCATTGTGATGCGTCTTGAACGGCTTCGCCAGAGCACCGCCCGCGATGGGATGGACAATCGGAGTTTCCACCTCGAGATATCCACGCTCATCCAGGAATCTCCGCAATTCACGGATGACGATGCTTCGCTTCACAAAGACGTCGCGCACTTCGCGATTCACAACAAGGTCGACATATCGCTGCCGGTATCGGATCTCAATATCTTTCAGGCCGTGCCATTTCTCCGGCAGCGGAAGAAAGCACTTCGCCAGAAACGAGACTTCATTTGCGAGCACCGTCAACTCTCCCGTGCGGGTGCGAAACAGGATCCCTTCGACACCGATGAAGTCGCCGATGTCGAGCAGCTTGTACAGCTGGAAATCGCGATCCGGAAGTTGATCTTTCTTGGCGTAGACCTGCAACTGGCCCTCACCGTCAGAGAGCGTAATGAAGCCTGCCTTTCCAAACGGACGATTGGTGAGAATGCGGCCCGCAACCCGCACTTTGTATTTGCCGTGCTCTAGATCCTCCGCCGGTTTTTCGGAGAACTGCTTCGCCGCTTCGGCCAGAGTGTGCGTGGTTCGGTAAAAGGTTGGATAGGTATCATAGCCAAGCTCATGAATCTCCTTGAGCTTTTGAATACGAATCTGTTCGAGTGAATCCATCAGGCTTCCAATTCCTTTTTAATACTGTCGAGAACTCCATTGATAAACAGCGGTGACTCCTGTGCGCTGAAGCGCCGAGCGATTTCTATGGCTTCGTTGATGACGACAGTTTTTGGAGTCTCTTTGTCGTATAGAAACTCTTGAACGGCCAGGCGCAGGATATTGCGATCGACCGTTGCCATTCGATCGAGCCGCCAGTGCTCGGCGTGCCGGCGGATAAATTCGTCGATTTGCTCAACGTGCTCGACCGTGTTCATCACAAGCTGGCGAGCAAATTCGACCACAATTTCAGATTCTTCAGGTTGGTTCTGAAAGAAAGTCGCGGCAACCTGATCGATGCTGTCGTGGGTGATATCCCACTGAAATAACATCTGAAGTGCATATTCTCTTGCTTTGCGTCGTGGTCCCATTTTTTCGGCAACTTAAATCTCATGCAGAACATCGATCATCGCCAAGGCCGTTAAGGCTGCCTCGGCACCCTTATTTCCCGACTCACCGGACCGGTCCATCGCTTGTTGCACGGTGTCGACGGTGAGCACTCCGAAACCCACGGGCAGCCCCGTTTCCAAAGCGACTGATTGCAGTGCGTGACTCACTGAACTGCTGATGTATTCGAAATGGGACGTCTCACCGCGAACAACACAGCCGATAGCAACGATCGCATCGTACTTCTTCGATAAAGCTGCGCGCTTCGCCGCTAACGGGATTTCGAACGATCCTGGAACCCGAATGATACTGACTTGTTTCTGACCCTTCAGCGCCTTCAGGGCGCCGTCGATCAGCCGATTTACAATCACAGAATTGTATTCGCTCGCAACGATAGCGAACCGATACATGTTCATCTTCCCCTCCTCAGGTGGAGGGGATTAATCCTTGTCCACAATATTTCCGTCCCTCAAAACAGGGGTTTCGGGTTTGCCGGATCACTGTAATCGTAAAATCCACGGCCGGTCTTCTTCCCGTGATGTCCAGCCAATACAAGCCGCTTTAGCAAAGGCGGCGGCGCGAATCGCTTCTCACGAAATTCTTCAAACATGATGTTGGCGATGTAGTACGTCGTTTCGAGACCGACAAAATCCAGTAGTGTGAACGGTCCCATCGGATAACCGCATCCCAGCTTCATACCCTTGTCGATGTCATCGACACTTCCTACGCCTTCTTCCAAAGCCCGAACGGCGTCCAGCAAATACGGCACAAGCAGCCGATTCACAATGAATCCGGACCGGTCTGACGTCCGAATCGGAACCTTGCCCAAACTCGTTGCGAACTTCATCGCTTGATCCATAACGTCAGATGACGTTGTAATCGTACTGACCACCTCGACGAGCTTCATCAACGGCACCGGATTGAAAAAATGCATACCGATGAATCGATCGACGCGCTTCGTTGCCGTCATCATTTCGGTAATCACCAGTGAAGACGTGTTGCTTGCAAAGATAGCAGCCGGCTTGACGATCTTGTCGAGCGCAGCAAACGTCTCATGCTTGGTCTCGAGGTTCTCGGTTATCGCTTCGATAATGATGTCGCAGTCTGCCAGCTCATCGAAGCTCGTTGTGGTCTTCAGCCGGCCAAGCGTTTCGGTGCGTTGCTGCGCCGTGAGTGTTCCTTTTTCAAGAAATTTTCCGAGCGATTTTTCAATGCCTGCCATTCCCTTTTTTAGGAGCTCGTCTGATACTTCCTTCACGGTCGTTGGGTATCCAGCCGCCGCTGTTACCTGAGCGATGCCGGATCCCATCAGTCCACAACCTAACACTCCGACTTTCCGAATCCCCTGGCCTGACATTAAGCCGCCTCCACAATCATTGCGATGCCCTGACCCCCGCCGATACACGCCGACGCGAGACCGTACTTCTTTTTCCTGCGCCTCAGTTCATATACGAGCGTCATGACGAGCCGCGTTCCTGTCGCACCCAACGGATGACCTAACGCGATAGCTCCGCCGTTCACATTTACCTTATTTCGGTCGAGTTCGAGCGATTTCTCCACTGCGAGGTACTGAGCTGCAAATGCCTCATTGATTTCTACCAGATCGATATCCGACAGCTTCATGCCTGCCTTTTCCAAAGCAATCCTGGTTGCGGGAACCGGACCGATGCCCATGATCTCCGGTGGTACACCGGCGATTCCCCAACTCACAATGCGTCCCAGAGGCTCCGACTTCGCCCGCTTCAGCGTCGTCACGACTACTGCGGCGCCGCCATCCACAATTCCGCTGGCGTTACCCGCGGTCACGAATCCGTCTTTCGCAAAAGCGGGTTTAAGTTTGGCGAGCACATCGAGCGTCGTATCCGGGCGCAAGTGATCATCTCGATCGACCTTTTCAGTCGGGGTAACTTCTTCATTAAACCGACCCGCTTCCCACGCTGCCGCTGCGAGCTTCTGACTGCGAAGCGCAAACTCATCCTGCACTTCACGGCTGATTCCATATTTCCGTGCCAGCGTTTCAGCCGTGGCGGCCATATAACAGCCGCAGTAAGTATCGAGTAAAGCAACCATCAATGAGTCTTCAAGTTTGCCTTGACCTAGCCTCAAACCCCAGCGAGCGCCGCGAATTACGTGAGGCGCCTGGCTCATGGATTCCGTCCCACCCGCGAGAACAACCGATGCTTCACCCAGTTCGATCAGCTGTGCTGCCGAGATGATGGACTGAATCCCAGAGCCACATAAGCGATTCACGGTGAGCGCCGGCACCTCAACAGGTAGGCCGGCTTTGAGCGCCACGTGCCGGGCGCCATACAAAGCGTCACCGCTGGTTTGAAGGGCATTCCCGAAGATCGAATGGTCAAACTCAGCTTGCGCAAATCCGGATTGTTCAATCGCCACCTTTGCGGCGATTGAACCCAAGTCCAGAGCGCTGTAATCGCGAAGAGCGCCGCCGTACTCGGCCATCGGCGTCCGCTTACCTGCAACTATGACGATTTCTTTCATCCAAAAATTATATGCTGCCGCTGAAACAAAATTCGGGGTCAGACACCTAAATCACCTAAATTGCAGTTCAAATTTAGGTGATTTAGGTGTCTGACCCCGAATTTGGCTATCCTTCTCAGTATGGCCGATTTCTTCGATGCGCTCGATGCCCGCGTGCTCGTCTGTGATGGCGCAATGGGCACGATGCTCTACAGCAAGGGCGTCTTTATCAGCCGGTGCTTCGATGAGCTGAACTTATCGAACCCGCAACTCGTGCGGGAAGTGCACATCGACTACGTGAAGACGGGAGTCGACATCATTGAAACCAACACCTTTGGTGCGAACCGAACAAAACTGATGTCGCATGGACTTGTAGAGCAGACACGAGAAATCAACATCCAGGGCGCTCGCATCGCGCGTGAGGCGGCAGGGAAGAACATCTTCGTTGCAGGAGCAATCGGTCCACTCGGAATTCGCATCGAGCCATGGGGCAAGATGTCGGTCGATGAGGCGCGAACAATATTTCGAGAGCAGGCACAAGCGCTCCTTGATGGCGGCGTGGATTTGTTCGTCCTTGAAACTTTTTTCGACTTGAACGAAGTGCACGCAGCGATTTACGCCGTGCGCGATGTTACGGATCGGCCTCTCATCGTGCAGATGTCCATCGAAGATGATGGAAACAGCCCCGAAGGTACGCCGCCGGAGGTATTCGCAAGACGCTTGGAGGAATGGGGAGCGGATGTGGTCGGGCTCAATTGCAGTGTCGGTCCCCAAACGATGCTGGACGCAATTGAGCGCATCGCAAACGTGACGTCGAAGAAGCTGGTGGTTCAGCCGAATGCAGGTAAGCCCCGCAATATCGAAGGACG
>DATFXZ010000169.1:0-4144 GCA_035315305.1 Terriglobia bacterium
GTCGGGTGCTAATGTCTCGGCCGCCCATCAGAATGTTATGCACCTGTGGCTGAGAGTCGAAGACTCGAGAGGTCTTGTTGAAGTTCGTGATTGATTCAGTCCAGCGGCCATCTGAGAACGAAGATGCTCCAATAGCGTACTGTCTGTAATGCCCCCATAAGTCGGCTTCTGGGAAGATACGTTTTCAGTTGGCGAGAAGTCGGTAAACCGGTAACTACGGGCCGGAACAGCGTCCGGCCGCCTTCGCCTCAGGCTATTGGTTCGATGCCAATCCGATCGTTCACTGCTTCACGAAACTTTTGTTTGCACCCCAGGTAGCGCTCCGTTGTTTGTACGGACACGTGCCAAAGCAAAAATTGAAGTTGTTCCAATTCGCCGCCGGCAGCGTGGCAGAACCGCGCACACGACCTCCTGAGATCGTGCGGCGCCAGCTTCGGGATTTCCAGTTTCTTGCCGTACGCCTTCACGACGTGCCAGACGACTTTCTCCGTCATTCCGTCGCCCCACACGGTTCCTGAACGACAGACACACCTAAACAATTTGCCGTTGGAAATTTCTGCCGCTGCGAACCATTCATCGAGGAACTGTTTCACCCAGTCGGGAACAGGGACGGTTCGAACGTGACCGCCTTTTCCAATGAGGTCCACGATTGCCCAATGATCTTCACGACGTTGAAGGTGGTCGAAAGTGAGGTCGGCCAATCGACTTTCGGGGAGTGGGCGGGCACTTCTCCCGGTTTACCGCGATCTCATAGACTGGCTGCCTGGTGGCCCCTTCACTGCAGGAGACTATATGGCTGAGGAGGCATCACTGGCCGTCATCGGGGAGCTTTGAAAAGCTTCTTCGTCCGGCCATTGAAGCCGTTCACTAAAGTACCTTGCTGCGCAGGGGCAGTACTGAATTCTGCATTTAAGAGCTTGTCGACCTTGAGGATGTTGTCGGGTCGCGCGTCTCGCCCGCGTACGTTCGCAATCGTTGCTAGAATTTGTGTGCGGGCTTGCGTTTACCTGCCTCATGCCAACCTACAACCGTCCGCGATCCTTTACGGCTCGAAGGCGAAGTTGATCGGGATCGTCGACACTGCTTCGACCGGCCGTCCCTCCAGGAGAACCGGCTTGTAGACCCATTGCCGGACCGCATCCAAGGCCGGTTCTACAAACATCGGAGGCCCGGTGACCACTCTTGCATTGGAAACGGTTCCATCTGTTGCGATCTTGACTTCCAGCACGACCACTCCTTGAATTCTGTTGTCCTTTGCGGCCTGTGGATACACCGGCTTTACTTGCCGAACGAGATTCGCGGCCGCGACATTTCCGCCGACCCGGACGTCCCCAGGCCCGAAGTCAACGACTGGAGGGCCTTGCAGGGTAAAACCAACAAGGACATCAATGGCGCCGTCGGTTCTGGAAAAAATGGTGAAATCCGCATGTTGATCACCCCGAGTCTCCTTGATTGACGTGCGCATCCGGGTAAGCAAGTCGGTTGAGATCAGCTGCCCTTTAAACGCGCCAAGCTTCTCGGTCATTTCGGAAAAACCGCTCTCTGACAATCCGAACAAGCGGATGTTCGCGATCGGTCCGATGTTGAACTGATCCGGCAGCGAGATCGGAGACGACGCGGCGATGGACCACACACGCTTTGCGTCCGCGTCTGACCGCAACCCGAAGTTGAATTGGAGTTGCTGAGAGTCTCCGACCCGAATACTGTCGAACGACTTGTCCTGAAAACTGGCCAATCGCGCACTCAAACGGTAGGTACCCTGGCTCAGGTTGCGGAACATATAAGCTCCGTTTTGATCGCTGACCGTCGTCGTGGTGATGCCACTCGTTGTATTGGTCGCGGCGATGATGACTCCGGATATGGGAACACTTGAAGCGTCTGTCGTGAAGACGGCGCCGCTGATCTCTCCGGTGCCGGCAACAGGAAGTTTGAAATCCACGATCACCTGCAAAGAGCGTGTCGTTTGAACCGCGTATTTGCCCTGCAGGGCCGTTTGAAGCGCGCTCTGTCGGAGTTCTTCAGGTCCTGACAGCACACGCGATTCGACGATTTTGCCGTTGGCATTAAAGTTCAGCTCCACGACAACACTTCCTTCGAGGCGTTTTTGCCTCGCCTCCGCCGGATAAAACATCGGCGCGCGATTCAAAACGTAGCCGAGTTCTGGCGCCGGGCCCTGCACGGGTTTTGCAGTCGGCGGCAATGGTGCTATTGCGGTCGGCACCGGCGCCGGAATCGGCGGCGCCACCGATGGCAGCGGTATTGCCGCCAGCCTGCTGAATTGAATGGGACCTAGGCCGGCTGTGAGCGCCGCCGTTGCGGTCAATAATGCGGCAGTTGTGAATCTCGTCATTTGTTTTCTCCTCATTCGCGAGTCGAGAATGGCGACGATGCGCGATTTCAGTTGTGATGGATGAGCCATCGACACGGCTAACAACCTCCATCCGTTATTCAAATCTCGAGCAATTTGCAGCAGATGATCCGCATAATCCGGAGCGGATGCGCCGAGGCCAAGGACATAGTCATCGCAGGTGCGTTCGCGTTCGATGCGCAACCGATGGACGGCATACCAAACCAAAGGATTGAAGCAATACATAGCGCAAACGACCTGGCTCACGAGTTGACCCAGGGCGTCGTTGCGCTTGACGTGTGCCATCTCATGCGCGAGCACCAATCGGCGGCGGTCGATCGACCAATCCACGCAAGTCTGAGGCAGCAGAATCGTCTTGCGGAAGACTCCCAATGTGAGCGGGCCCGAATTCGTGGCGATACGCAGATCGACCGGCTTAGAAATCGAGAACTTCTTTTGTATTTCCGCATGCAATTCCCTCCACGAATTGTCGAGAGCTTTATGCGATCCAGCCTTCAACCGGTGCAGGTCCCACAATGCGGCGGCTGACGGAAGCAGGACAATCGAAGCGCCTGCCGCCCACAGCATCAACAGCCACTGGGTCCAGCCCCATGGCGCAGAATCCGCAGCAGCAACGGGAGTCTCAATAGCCGGCGATGCGACGGGACCGGCGCTGATCTCCATCGACAGCGGTGCGGCCGGCGGTCCGGCAATGGGAAGCATGGGCTCGCCAACAATCTCGAACTTCACTTTCGGAAGGATTGTTGAAATGACCGGCAATGCCAATGCGCCGAGCAGCGCGGCCGCCCAAATGGCGTGACGGATCGATGCCGACGCTCGCGCCAGCGCAGATGACAACAGGCCGGCGCACAAAAGCAATATCGTGGCCTTGAGGCATACATGGAATGCGAAGCTCATTTCTTTTCTCTTTTCCGTGCCTTCTTGATGAGTTGGTCGAGTTCATCCAACTCCTCTTCGGAAAATTGAGAAGGTGAAACATCGAGCAGCTCGGCTGCCGCGCGTCCGCGGGAGCCTTCAAAGAAGGTCTCGATCAAATGAGCAATGGCCGAACGGCTTGCTTTGCTGTGGCGAACGATCGGCTCATACACATACTTCGCGCCATCTCTGCTGTGCTTAACGTAGCCCTTGCTCTCCAAGGTCGCAAGCAGGGTGCGGACAGCGGAATAACCCGGCGGATCCGGAATGCGTTCCATAACCTGTGCGGCGGTGGCCTGCTTTTTGCTGTAAAGAATGTCCATGATCTGCCGCTCTCTTCGTGAAAGCATCGGTGGATGGGATTGTGTTGGCATGACCGGCAAATTATCACCGGAACAGCGCTGCGTCAAAGACAAAGTGCGTAAAAACACGCACTGCGTTAAAACACGCACGGTCAATTCGAATGGAATCTCCGGTTACTCACTCAGCCATCAGCTCATTCCCCGCTTGGAATGCCACCCTGCGCGAGCGTAAGGATTTGCAAAAGGCTCGCGACGTTCGGCTTCCGGTCGCCGCCTATCGCGAGAATAAAAAAGGCACTCAGTTGGACGTGTAAACGCTTCTGAGAGAAGTGCCTTCCTGTGTTCAGCGATCGTTGAGCAGAAACAAGTCGCCGAAAACGCCGTAGCGTTCACTAACCGTGAAATTCACATGGATGTAAAGTCGGTATTTCGTACAAGTGAATTCTTAGCGGGAGCCGTGCTTCCAATCTACGGTTTCGCGGTTTTACATCAACTGAGAGCAGGCCACGCCCGCAATAGATAAACGCTGAGCGACGACTGGTTACCTATCTGCATTGGG
>DATFXZ010000170.1:0-5308 GCA_035315305.1 Terriglobia bacterium
CTTCGTGGTGCTGAATGCAAATCCACTCGACAACATTGCCAACACTCGGAAGATTGATCGAGTGTACCTGCGCGGTGACGAAGTCGATCGTGCTGCGCTTCGGAAGAGATTCACAGCACCATAGGTACCGGCTTGTTGCCCGACTTCAGTTTGAGATGGCGTGTGAGCGACCCCCTGCCGCCGAAGGCGGCAGGGGGTCGCTCACACGCCATTTCGAATCGGAGTTGGCAACTTCAGCGGGCGGAACGTTGAGATTCGCCCGGTGCTCGCGAGGCCGTGTAGGCCGCGATGTTGAGCATATCCTCCGCCGTCAATTTCTCTACAACCGGCTTCATAAGATCGGTCCAGGTGCCCTTGCGAGTGCCCAGTTGCATGTCGTGCAATTGTCGAACGACGTAACTTGGGGAACGACCCGCCAGCCCGGGAACAGGACCGAGTCCCTCCAGGTTGGCGCCGTGGCACACCGCGCACTGTGTAGTTTTACCGCCCCCTGACGTGACGAGGGCTTGACCTTTCTTGATGCTGCCCGGCGGCACATACGCTACGAACCCCGATCGGGCATTTCGCAATGTTTCTGTCTCCTCGGTTTTCTCAGGCGCTTCAATGATCCGTTGTCCGATCGGTTCCTTGCCTGCTTCGGCTCCCTCGAGTACGAGGAACATGCCGCCGGCAATGCGCGTCTTTGGGACCGTTTCGGCTTCAACGACGCGGATCCACGGCGTCCATTTCATCGATCCGAAATATGTGGCCGCGGCTTTAATTTCGTCATCCGTCATTGCCTTTGCGAACGCGATCATCCGACCGGTGTTGGCTTTCCTCGTATCGGCGCTCTTTCTCATGTCGTTTTTGAAGTCCATCATCGTTTGGATGAAGTAGGAAACCGGCAGGCCGGAGACGCCCGCATTCTCGGGTCTCCCCTTACCGTTTGGGTAATGGCAGAGACTACAGGCGGCGATCTGCTGATCTCTACGGCCGTGAGCGACGATTTCGGGCATCGAAGGGTGATCGCTGGGAAACCAATCTGCGGGCCCGTATTGATCGCGAATTTGAGCGACGGTGAAAGAGGCAGTGCTGCCGGCCAGCTTATGCTGAGTCGTGTCCGGCGCCGGCGCCGCAGCAGCACCTTGTCCGGCAGGTGGCGCGGCAGGAGCTGGAGGATTCGCCCCGGCCGGACCCGGCGGCGTGGCGAAGCCGTACGCCCATGGCGATGGTGTCGCAGACTGTTGTTGCGCGGCGACGACTCCGGCCGCGATAACGAATGCCAAGGTAAACGTCAAAACGACGAATTTCCTCATAGGTCTCCTTCCATTCTGTTCGGGTTGGTTCTTGCCTGCACACCATATACGTCTTGACGAGGAGAATACGCAACCAAAACTATTTGACCTGCACGCGATCGCCGATCTTCAGTTGCGAGAGTTGTTCGCCAACGATGATAGCTTCATTCCCGACAAGGCCGGCGGAAACGAACACGTCACCGCCGACTTCCTTTTGAACAACGATCGGTTTGGCCTGAACCTTTTCATCGACGACAACGTAGACGGTCTTTCCCGATTCGCGCTGGAGGACCGCCCGTTTGGGAATAACGTAGAGACTCTCATCCTGTCTTGAAGTCTTCGATGCAGACGCCGGCTCGAGGAATGTCACGCGCGCGTTCATGTCGGGGCGGATGTATTCATCGGGTTCAGCAACCTTCACCTTTACCTGAATCGTCGCCTTCTGCCGGTTCGCCTCGGGAGAAATCTCGTCGACGCGGCAGTTATAAACTCGATCGGGATAGGCGTCTGTCACGACGGTACAAGCCTGATCAGCGGAAATGCGGTTGAAATCATTTTGGTTGATGTCGAGTTCGACTTGCAGGTCGTCCAGATCCGCAAGCGTTACGACGAATGATTTTGCGCCGCGATCACCGACAAAGGAGGTCGTGACCATCTCGCCTTGTTCGACGTTGCGTTCCAGAATCGTTCCGTTGCTGGGCACGCGTATCTCGGTCGCGTCGAGTATGGTCTTTGCATATTCCATCGCGGCTTTTGCTCTCGCTGCTTCGGAACGGGCCGTATCGATCTGTTCTTGCCTGGGGCCCTGCCGGATCAGTTCATACGTCTTTGTCAATGCGGCCACGTTCGCGCGTGCGCTGTCGGATCGGCCTTTTGCGTCGTCAAGGGACTGAGCCGGCGCAACACCCTCCTTGACGAGCCCCTGAATCCGCTTGAGCTGAGCGTCCGCGGTCTGGACATCGGCCTGAGCGCGCTCAACATCCGCTTTCGCGCGGTCGATTTCTTCCGGACGCGATCCTCGCTCTAATTCCTGCATGTGCGCTTGCGCGCCGTCATATGCCGATTTCGCCTGATCGTACTGAGCGCGGAATTCACGATCTTCAAGGTGTACGACCATCTGATCCCGCTTCACGCGGTCGCCCTTTTCAACGCCGATCCATGAAACCCGGCCGGCTATTTTCGAGCCCACTTGAACCTTGTGATGCGCAATTACGTAACCTGTTGCCATGAGTACCGCTGATTGCGACGATCTTTCCTCGCGCGGACGGACCACTTCAACCGTCGCTGCGGCAGTCGAGCGCCGTGACAGCATCCGAGCTGTCACAACGCCGCCAACAAGGATTACGATCAAAACGACAAGAGTTACGCCGCGCCGGGCCGCCGGCTGCACGCGCTTGGACTTGTCGATTTTCAGTTTATTCAGTTCGTTTGAAAGGTTCTCCATACAAAACCAAAGCAAATTTCTTACAATACCTACGATTTCAACAGGGTTTTGTTCCCCTAACTTCAGGTGCTATGACTTTAAATCAAAATTCAGCAGGCGCAAATGGCGCCAATCTCGTCCACGTAGCGGACGTTCACAAGCATTTTACGCGCGGAAGCGAACGTATCGATGTACTGAAAGGAGTCGATCTACAAATTCCGCAGGGTGACTTTCTCGCACTGATGGGTCCGTCGGGTTCAGGGAAGACAACCCTGCTCAATCTCATCGGCGGCCTGGACGCGCCAACCGAGGGCGCGGTGGACGTCAACGGCCTGCGAGTCAGTGGGCTCACCGGGAGCCGGCTTTCAAAGTGGCGGTCCGAAAATATCGGATTCGTTTTTCAGCTTTCCAACCTTCTTGCAAAACTGACAGCGGAGAGAAACGTCGAATTGCCGTTACTTCTGACGGCGCTGTCCAAGAAAGAGCGGCGCGAGAGGGTTGCAGTTGCGCTGAAAGTCGTTGGTCTTTCTGATCGGGCAAAGCACTATCCTTCCCAACTCTCCGGCGGGCAGGAGCAGCGTGTCGGCATTGCGCGGGCGATTGTCACGGACCCGACGCTTCTGCTCTGCGACGAGCCAACGGGTGATCTCGATCGAAAGGCCGGTGACGAGATTCTCGATCTACTACAGGCTCTAAATCGCGATCACGGCAAGACCATCATTATGGTCACACACGACCCACACGCTGCCGGAAGGGCGCGACGCACTCTTCACCTCGAGAAGGGCGTGCTTTCGGGAGACCATCCCTCATGAAATTCTTTCCGTTGATCTGGACGAACGTCTGGCGTCGAAAGATCCGCACTACATTTACGCTGCTTTCGATCTTCATCGCATTCCTTCTTTTCGGGATCGTGATGACAATCAGGGCAGCTTTCAGCCTTGGCGTCGAGATCGCCGGTATCGACAGGCTGGTGCTCATCAACAAAGTCACTTTGATCTTGCCACTTCCGATCTCTTATCAGCACCAGATTCAGCAGACACCTGGAGTCCAGGTTGCAACCCACCAGACATGGTTCAATGGCGCTTATCAACAGCCGACCAATGTCTTGACGACTATCGCGGTTGAACCCACACCATTCCTGACGATCTATCCTGAATTCGTGCTGCCGGCCGATCAAGCTGCGGCATGGCTGACAGACCGCCAGGGCGCCATCGTCGGCAAAGATCTGGCAGCACGATACCACTGGAAAATCGGCGATCGGATTCCGTTAATGTCGGCCATATGGGAGCCGAAAAATCCATGGGAATTCAACATCGTTGGAATCTATGACGGCGGCCGCAGCGTGGACAAGACGCAGTTCTTTTTCAGGTACGACTATCTCGAAGAGAACCGCGCAGAGCGGCTCAAGGGAAATGTGGGATGGTACGTACTTAAAATCGACGATCCTTCGAAGGCCGTAGAACTGGGCAAGACATTCGACACGTTGTTTGCGAACTCCTCGGCGGAAACGAAAACCACCACTGAAAAGGGGTTCATTGAGGGATTCGCTAAACAAATAGGTGATATCGGGTCCATCACTATCGCAATTGCGTCGACGGTGTTGTTCATGTTCGGCATGGTCGCAGCTAACACCATGATGCAATCCGTGCGCGAGCGCACAAGTGAGCTCGCAGTTCTGAAGACGCTTGGCTTTACGGACACCAGAATTCTCGCGCTCGTTCTTTCCGAGTCTTTGTTTATCACGCTCGCCGGCGGCGGGTTGGGCCTGGCGTTCGCATGGATGTTTGTACAGCGCGGTGATCCCACCGGCGGCCTGCTGACCGTTTTCGTGCTGCCGCCTAAGGATATCGTCACCGGAGTCGTGCTGATGTTACTGATGGGACTGTTAGCCGGAATCACGCCGGCGTTAGGCGCCATGCGCCTGCGTATTACTGACGCGCTTAGAAGAAGCTAGGAGGAAGTGCTTGAGGTGGTTAAGACAAACGGTGGCGGTCATGCTGCTCAATCTGCGGACGGTTCCGAGCAGATTGGGTTCGTCCGCCGTTGCGATTATCGGGATTGCAGGCGTTGTCGTCGTGTTCGTGTCGGTATTGTCGATTTCCGCGGGGTTCTCAGCTGCGATGGAAGGTTCGGGTTCGAGAGGCCGAGCCCTGGTTCTGCGCGCCGGTTCCGATACCGAGATGACAAGCGGAATCGAGGGCGAGGAAACTAGAGTCATCAAGGAAGCGCCGGGCATTCGGCGTGACGGTGGAACAACGCTCGCATCCGCAGAACTCTACGTCATTGTAGACCTTCCGAAAAAGTCATCCCCGGATCTGCCCGCAAACGTTCCCCTCCGCGGTATAGAACCGGCCGGCGTACAGGCACGGGATGAGGTTTCGATCATCGAAGGACGCATGTTTCGGTTCAGTACAAATGAGGTGATTGTCGGCAAGGCCGCTAACCAACAGTTCGTCGGATTGAACGTCGGCGACACCGTCATTTCTGGTCAGAATCGCTGGTCGGTGGTCGGCATTTTCGAAGCCGACGGCGGCGTGGCTGAAACCGAGATCTGGTGCGACGTCCACACGCTGCAAGGAGTCTACAGACGCCTCAACTCCTTTAGCCTGGT
>DATFXZ010000171.1:0-11407 GCA_035315305.1 Terriglobia bacterium
TCCGCCGAATGTCGAGTTGCTGCTCGAGCAAAGCCTTGGCTTGTTTTACCTCCTCGATCGATCGACTGGCTGTGGCGAGCACGAAGTTGACGACCATTTCCAACTTCTCGATAGTGTCATCTTGCCCGTCGACACGTACCAAGTGATTGAAATTCCCGCCTACAGTCAGGCACAACTGGTCAGCAATCTGCTCCACCATTCGCCGGAAATCCTCGTCCGCCCTGACTGTGTTTTTGGCCATGGTGTGATCCATTCCTGTCGTCACTTGATCCATCGAATTCTCAACTCGCATTCATCGTTGCCGCGTTTCATGCACCTGGGTTCGTCGATGTTTGCTTTGTCGTGGTAATGCTGGAAAACGCGCTGAGCAATCGCTTTATATATGTCGCACATACGATTCGGAGAGCGATAGTGAACAACGAGTTCGTCGTCGAGTTTCTCCAGGCGGAACTTGTCCCGCACAGCGTCTCGCTGCTCCGGTCGCTGCAATCCAACGGCGAAAGTGTTGTGAATCTCTGGCTGCATTTCCAGAAATTCGCGTGAGGTCCGGCACATCTCGTACCAAGTCGGGAACCGCATCAGAGTATCGGTAAAGAACGCTTCCGCAATGTCCTCTACCGAGAGCCGACGAGATGCGGCAACAGTCAAACGTTGAGCCTCACTCTCGGCATACGGCTCGTTAAGTCGGTACACGCGATCGGCAGGTAGTTCGGCTTCTGCTAGCGTTTGAACGACCGCCTCCCGGCCATAACGGTTCTCGATGGCACTCAATAGAGTCTTCAGCGGATATCCAAGCACGGTTGTTTTCTCACCTCAAAATACTGAGATCCACCACAAAAAATTGTGAATACCTCAATTCCATACGGTTTGGTTGCGGCAGCGTAACGAAGAAATACCTGAAAACTCAAGAGCTTATTTCCAAGCGGCGATTGGCGTGAAGCTTGCGATTAAGGATGCGTCACACATTAACCAGAGAGAGGAGACGGGCCATGCAAGCTACTATTCAACAAGAACACATCGACCGGTACGCCCGCACTGTTGCGGCGTCGAAACGAGTGCGGTGGTCCATAGAGGAAGACGTAATCCGACAGAGAACCTTCGACACGACACAGAAATTTCTACCGGACGGATTGTCCAAAGTGAAAGAGTTCGCCTTCTTGTCCGGCGACGAGCAGCGCTATCTCAGCCAGATACAGGGCCGCACTTACGCAAATATCTTCGGTCTCGTCGAACGCTACATCGACGCAAAGATACTTGAACTGACGCGTGGGTACTGGTTCGGAGACCAGACGGCGCTGGAGGCGCTTGTGCGCTTCAGCGACGAGGAATTAAAGCATCAAGAACTGTTCCGCCGGATAGAAAGACTCGTTGCGGAAAGAATGCCGCCCGGCTATCAGTTCAAGCCGGATGCCGACCAGGTAGCTAAGGTCGTGCTCGCGAAAAGCACTTGGGCAGTGCTCGCGTTAACATTGCACATCGAGCTTTTCACGCAAATGCATTACCGCCAGAGCATCGAACCGGACGAGAACCTTTCGCCGCTGTTCAAAGACGTATTCCTTTTCCACTGGAAAGAGGAGTCTCAACACGCCATTCTTGATGAACTCGAGTGGGTGCAATGCGATCAGAAAATGACTGCGGAAGGGCGCGACAAGGCAGTTGACGAGTTTATCGAGCTTGTGGTCGCCGTTGATGGCATCTTGCAGGGACAAGCTGCCGATGACTCACGATACTTTGCCGAGACCTGCGGCCGTCGACTCTCACCGGAGGAGCGGGACAATCTGGAAACCGGCCTGCTGCGCGCTTACCGGTGGCAATACATCCTTTCCGGCGCTCAACACCCGCACTTCATCAAAGTGCTGACCAGCTTGACGACCGATGCACAGACCGAGCGAATCCAGTCCGCGCTCACTCTCCTCATGTGAGGCGCAAAAACACAGAGACATAAAGACACAGAGGCACAAAGGCACGCACTAGAGAGGATGCGCCTTGTGCCTCTGTGTCTTTTGTATCTCTGTGTTATGCCCGCTCAACGAAAGTCTTTTCGAGGATTTCGCGGCAGCATGTGGGGCACTTCGCAGGCACTTCAAGAATATAATCCGTCACCGTCGGATCTGATCCGGTAACGCGGTCGAGAATGACCAGGAACGGGAATTCGGCTCCGTCTTCGTTGCAGTGTTCGCACGACACAATTAACGCTTCTGCTTGCCGGATGGTCGCGGCATTGATGAGGATGACATCGTGCTGTTCTGGAGTTGGATGTTTTGCCAATTCCTCCTCTAATAACTTTGATGCAACCTGCACCATTTCATATCTGCAAGGATTGCAGCGTATCAGGTGGGCCTCTTCCCAGGATTCAAGACCGATACCATCAAGCAGAAATGCAACGCAGCGATCCATTGAAACATGGGAGAAATCGGCCAACCGTCTGTTTTCTCCATCCTTTGGCATTCGATACAGCCTACATAGGAAAAAATGAGAAACAAGCAAAATCTCAGGATGACTCCGCGGATCTCAGCTCCTCCCGATTCCTTTTGTGTGACGTGCGGCTATGGCGAGGACGACTGAACCCAAAATGACCGCGCTCGCGGAAATCAAGCGGATCGTAAGAGCCTCTCCCAGGAAAATAACTCCGCCGGCGGCTGCGATCACCGGGACAGATAGTTGGACCAGAGCTGCTCGAGTTACGGTCAGGGACTTCAATGCAGCATACCAGGCCGTGTAGCCGAGACCGGATGCCAGCACTCCCGACGCCGTGGCGAGGAGGACTCCTCTAAACGATAGCGAGAGCCATGGCCACGTCAACACCGCTGCGGGTAAAATCAAGAGCGCCGCCCGCTGGAAATTTCCAGCGGTGACGGAACCTGGATCACCAGCTGTCTTGCCTCTGATGGAGTAACCACCCCAACCAATCCCTGCGACTATCATGAGAGCTGCGCCTATGGGGTTAGGTGCGGTCAATCCCGGAAACACGAGATAAACAAGTCCACCTAGTGCACCCGCGAATCCGAGCCATTCAAAAGGCAGGGGGCGCTCGCCGGATCGAAGTCCGCTGCCGATCATCGTCAGCTGGACAACTGCGAACAGAAGTAGCGCACCGATGCCGGCGTCGAGTTGGACATAGGCTAGAGAAAAAGGCAGGGCATACAGGACCAGAAAGAAAGCCCCCCGCCAGGAACCCTTCACTGAGACACGGACCACCGGTTCTCGCCAAATGTTCAGGAGCAGGAGAGCGAGTGCACCTGATCCAAGTCTGACTGCCGTGAAGGAGTACGCGTCGATAGCGCGGGCTCCCAGAGCCAATCGACAGAGAACCGAGTTTCCCGCAAATGCCAGGAGCGCGGACAGTGTAAGAACGAACGCGAGGACGCTGGATTCCCTGCCCGTCATTTTGTGGCCGGTTGCGCGCGCAAGTTTTAAGGGTTGCTCTTCGGCGTCCGAATAATTTCTGATGCGTCCAGTTTGGTTCCGCCTTTCATGCTGAAAACCTGAACGCTGTCTCCGACCTTGAGATCATCGATCTTGATCTCATTGTCGCCGTCCTTGATTAGTGTCTTCGACGAAATCATCACCTTATATTTCTTTGGAAGGGGTGCGGATGCTCCTCGCGCTGCACCCGGCGAGCCGGTTCCGCCACCACCACCTCGGCGACCTCCACGACCACCTCCGCGCGGGGATCCACCTCCGCCACTGCCTCCGCGTGAACCACTGACAGTTCCAGGAATACCACCTAACTGCTCAATGTTGTATGAGGTCGCATAGTTGATCGTTATGGATTTGTTTTTCACATCGATCTGGCTGACGTCCCCAACGGTTAAGTATTTGGGTTCAGTCGTGTCGCCATGGTCTGCAAAACCGGGCTCCACGAAACCAATCGCAAACAACATCATCACGGCTAGAAAATTCATCCGGTTTTAGACCGATGACTGCCGTGTTCGTTTCCGATCGTTCTTTCCTACATTAGTCGCGGCTCGAGCTACGGACTTGTTTGAATTGCGTTTCCAGAAAATCAAGCCCCGCTTTCCCGGGCACAGGCCGCACCTCGATTGCATCGCCGAACGTCATCAACGTATCGCTCTGTTCCCGGTAAGTGGGCCAATTCGGCAGGCCGGCGCCGTTCGGATCACCCTTCCGGGCGAAATTCACCCAATATGAGGACATGGTATCCGCAACTTTGCGATCCACAGACTGGAATGGTCTGGCAGACAACTCGACATTATTAAACGCATACACGATCTCGGCTGCGTGGGTTGCGCAACGGCAAACGGCGTCGGGCGGAACCCGATCGAACATGTATAAATAGGCGGGCGCTTTTCCGGTTTTTCCCTGCAGGCGAGCCCAAGTGCGCATTTGCAGGCCAAAGACGGCGTCGCCAAGGAATCGAGTGGTCGAGGCTTTCGCCTCATCGTCCGTGGTGGCGGGGTAAAGTTTTAAAAACGCCTCGGCCTGCGGGCCGAAAGATTGCTTCGCCTGTTCCCGAGCGCCTTCCGCGCGAACAGGCTGAGTCATGAACAATGCGCCTTCAGTGGCATTCGACCCGATCAGGATAGGAACGTCGTTTTGGCGACCGGCTTCGAAGATGCGAAGCACGGTATCGGGTAATACCCAACCGTCGACGGTGGCCCCGAACGGAGCCGCCAATGGATTCCCTGCCGGCACGCCGGCCTTGAGAATTTCGGCGGCAGGCTTGGCCCGCAGCTCCGACAACGATCGCGCGCCGGCGGCCTGCGCTACTTTCACGCCGGTCTGCTCTGCTTCCGCCAATGATTGTCCATTGACTGCCAGCAGACCTTCCAGGTTGCGCAAACCGACCAATAGCGCGCCGCTCTCACCGATGGCGCGGTGAAAGAGACCTCTGGCCAGCGGGCTCGCTACAAGCAGGTTGACGCTCCACGATCCGGCCGATTCACCGAAGATCGTGATGTTGGCGGGATCACCTCCGAAGCTCGCGATGTTTTTCCGCACCCATTGGAGTGCCGCCAGCTGGTCGAGCAGTCCATAGTTGCCGGATGTGTGGTGCGACGACTCCTTGGTCAAGTCCGGATGTGCGAGGAAACCGAACGCGCCCAGTCGATAGTTGATCGACACCAGTACGACGCCTTTCCTTGCTAGCGCGGCCCCATCGGTAGACAACACGGCCGGCGAACCGATTACCAACGCGCCACCGTGAATCCACACCATGACGGGTCGTCGCTCGGTAGGGGACTTCGCTGCGGTCCAGACATTCAGGTACAAGCAGTCTTCGCTCGGAGTGCCAGGCACGTGCATACCCTCTTCAAAGTCGAGCTTCGCAACACCCGGAAGCAATGGCACTATCGGCTGCATGCACGGCGCGGAGTACTGGTCTGCCTGGCGAACGCCCGTCCATGCCTTGACAGGAGCTGGTGGTTTCCAGCGCAGATCCGCTACGGGCGGCGCGGCGTATGGGATGCCTTTGAAAACTTTGACGTCTGATTTCGCGTCGGTGACACCGGAGATGAGCCCCCCTTCGACTCGAACGGGGCCGTCAATCGCAGCAACGACTCCCTGAGGCTGTCCCAACAGAATGACGAGCGCTATCGCAGCAAGCAGACTGGCGAGACCAATGATTGTTTTCACGGCTGCTCCTTTCGGGTGACTGCGGAGAATACCAGAAGCGGCCTGGCGGCTCAATGCGGCTCAATCAATGAGCAGACACATGGCTACGAGCCGTTTACAATCTCCAGGGTTGCGAGAGAGATGAGAGAAGAACAACTACGCAAGGTCACAATCGGAGAGCTGCAGGCGGTGAATGGTCCGATCCGAATAGTAGATTACGACCCGGCCTGGCCGGCTCTATTCAACAAAGAGGCTGTGCGAATAACTGCCACGCTTGGTGACCGTGTTTTTTCTATCGAGCATGTCGGCTCGACCGCAGTACCCGGACTTGCCGCGAAACCAAGGATCGACATTCTGCTTGTGGTCGCGGACACGGCAGACGAACCCGCCTACGTTCCGGCACTCGAAACTGCGGGCTATGTGCTTCGAATCCGCGAACCGGAATGGTATGAACACCGCGTCTTCAAGGGTCCCGACACCGATGTTAATCTGCACTGCTTTTCGATCGGATGCCCGGAAATTCAACGTATGCTCGCATTCCGGGACCGCCTTCGTTCCAATGAAGAGGACCGCCTTTTGTACGAGCGCGCGAAACGCGATCTCGCGGCCAAAACATGGAAATACGTGCAAGAGTACGCTGACGCCAAAACCGCTGTGGTGAAGGAAATCCTATCGAGAGCATAATCCCCTCCTCGTGAGGAGGGGATTATGCCGGCTTGCGCATCAGGATTTTCTTAATACAAATCCTTCCATGACAAGAACGTCAAGCCCCGAAGCGTAGAAGGTTTTTAACGCATCGCGCGGAGTACAGGCGATGGGTTCGTCGAAGTAGTTGAGGGAAGTATTCAGCAGAGCAGGAACTCCGCTCTTCGCGTGAAAAGCTTCAAGCAGGTGATGCAGCACTGGATTATTCCCTTTTGACACTGTTTGAATTCGAACCGGCGAATCGCCGAAGTATTGCGGCAATCGTGTCGATCGCGATAAATGCGGAGACTCGATGTCGGGAACGTCGGAGTCTTTCATCGCTACGGCATAGCTGAAATATGACGGACGCTTTTTCAGAAACGAGCTGAGGTTATCGCAGGCGTACGAGTTTTCCGGGTTTGCGAATACGCTTCGCGCTCCCAGAGCGCGATAGCCGAACTCGCATGGCCCCGAAAACCAACCGACCATACTGCCTTCCATCAACGCATCGCCCACAATGTCGATGGCTTTGGAGAACGAGTGAAATTCATATCTCGCCTTGCAGTTGTCGAGCACGGCTTTGACGTCGTTTTGGCTGTACTTCGGACCGAGAAATGGATTCAGTCGGTGCTCCACATTGCAACGCGTCAATCTAAGTGGCCCGCCAATGGCACAGCACGGATCTCCGGGCGCAAATGAAACGTGGAACCGAGTTGCGGGAAACTCATGGGCAACAGCGTCGTTCAGGCTCCAGCTCTGGAACACTTCGCCGGAAAGAGCTATGGTTCCTGCCCTACCGTCCTCTGGAATCGAACGCAACAAACTGCAAACCTTCTCACGTAAGAGGCCGTGAAGCGATGCCGCGAGGTCCTGATGGACTTCCTTGAACGTGTCTCCCGAATACAAACGCGCCGTCCCGGTCAATTCTTCAAGCGCTCTGTGGATGCATTCCGGGTCGAACCGTCTATCTAGAAGTTCCCGTAATGGTCCCAAGAATCTTGGCTTGCCACACCTCGCGATATTTTCCAGGTGGTGGATCCTGCCCTGGTCCAGTCCAAGGAATTCCGCAGAACATTCGACGAACTGTGCGGCCACGAAGTCGCCATCAAAGACATATGCCGAATAACCCGGACGGGAATAAACGGCGCGCGTCCGGCCCGCATACAGGACGTGGTCCGGACGACCGTGCACTGCATGTTCGAATGCCATGTGCGCGGCTACGTGGTCAACGGCGAAAATCGGCGGCGAAAAACCATAATATCGCTGCAGAAATTCCGTCAGAAATGCGCGTTGCTCATCGATTTCGGCAGACTGAGCTCCCAGTGGCGGCACATAGGCGACACATTCGATGCCTCGGATGCCTCCTGTAACCTTGGAAAGAGCGAGATCAATCGCGCGAGAACCGAGCGCTTTCAAATGCCGCATTCCGAGTCCGCGAAATCGACGCAGTTTATCTTCCTCGATTGCGAACGCAACCGTACCGTTCGTGAGAAGGCTTACCGCAAACGTACGGTCAATGCCTGTGATGCCGAGAATCGAGCTATGTTTCATATCGGGCCAGCCAGTCGCGGATGATTCTACAGTGCGGACGAAAAGGTCTTTTAAGTGTTTGTCGAGTTAGGAATAAAGCCGACACGTAGGATCTAAATAGCCCGACACAAACGAGTTCCATCCAGCCATCAACTTGACACACAAATGGGACCACTTTCGGCTTACGGGGGATGTAAGTCTAAGCAGACACAATCTCGGCAAGCGCTCAATCAAACGGTTATGGAATTGCCTAGTCAGACATCAGCAGGACAAGGCGCCGGGGAACTGACGCCGCATCCATGCAGGAGGCGTAAGCCAATGGTCGCAAGGGAGTTCTTGGACGAATTGAGGAGCATTCACCGGAATTTTCACTGGAAATATGTTGGCCGCAACCGAAACATCAGGGCTAGAGCCAAAGGCCGGCATAGTCCTCTTTTAGATCCTATCGGCGCTCTTTGCTACTCCAAAACCGGCGTAATCTACGACGAAGAAAACTGGTTCCAAGCTGCCCAAGAAATCGGTCTGTCCCACATCGATGCGGGCGACCTGACAGCCGCCGCGAACAACGTATGCAACTGCCCTGATCGAGCTTACGTGCGCACCCTCAGACGCCGGATAGTCGAGCGTGTACTACTGCAGCCTGAATTCGACGCGCCGGCAGCCCCCGAAAGTTTGGAACGACCGGCATTCGGTATATCCCGTTAATATCCGTTATCGGAATGTGTCCGCAAAATTGCGGCTGCCGTCAGCAGCGAAAAAGCTAATTGAATTAGAAAACCGCAAAGCCGCTGGACCTGTTGGGGCGTCCCCACTACTCGGAAGATTGATTCCCTGAATCAAATAAAGCCGTCCACGGTTGAAGAACATATTAACGATTAAACGGCTGCGATCGGGACAGTCGATTCCGGTCATGTTCTTGAACCACGTTTGAATGGTATCCGAAGTTTGGCCAAGCCCGTCCGGGACACGTCCGCTTCGGCAATCGATGGTGATAAAACGTCCGAACACCGCGGCTCGGCCGGGTTCGACACGCGAGACCGAAATGGACGTAACATCACCGAGCTGCGTGATCATGGATTCGGCCTCGCCGAGAAGGATGGCGCCCTCCTCCTTGCGATCGAGAAGATCGACGACGGTCGCGACATACAGTGCGTGATCTTCTTTGACCGAATAGATGTGGGCGGTCCCGGAAGGAACGAGCGTCGTCTTGTAAGTACCCGTGGAGAGGTTGGGTTCGGCCGGAAATTCCACGACGAATCCGAGTTGGGGCTGCGGATACTCCTTCCAGGCCGCGCCTGCCGCGGTGGACGCGATCAGCACCGCTGCGATCATGAAGCCGATCCGACGCATGGCTCACCTCCCTCAGTGCCTAATTCCTGGACGGTTGCGTGGGGAAGAATGGGGTCAGACCCCTCTCGCGTAGCGTGACGTCGACGATCAAAATCAACTCCCGTTTCGCGGGAAGGGTCTGACCCTGTTTTTCCCCACGCAACCGTCCCAGAATTAGGAGACTCATGGTATAAGAACGGAATCGAACCACGAAATAGAAACATCTGCGGCAAGCTATCGTCCAGGGGGCTGCCATGAATTTGAAACTCACCGGATTCGTCGTTTTTGCAATGGCTGCCTTCGCTGTTCACGCGGGGGCTCATCATTCCTTCGCAATGTTCGATCATGAAAAAACGATAACGGTCACCGGAACTCTCAAAGAATTCGAATACACCAATCCGCATTGCTGGCTCCACCTGGACGTCACCGATGCGGCCACTGGCCGAACGCTCGAATGGGCGTTCGAAATGGGCTCGGTCGGTCAGATCGCCGCACAAGGATGGAAAGCCGACAGCGTGAAACCTGGCGACAAAATAACGATCGAAGCGCATCCCATGAAGGACGGATCCCGCGGCGGCCAATACAGGTCTGCGACGCTCGGCGACGGCCGATCGTTCAAGCAGGCCCCCAATGCAAACCCTAACAACAATGCGGCACGATAATGAGCTGGAATAAATTTATACATTACGCATGCGTTATCGAATTCTCTGCGTGTGCGCTTCTCCTGATATTTTCGAATAGCGTGCAAGCCCGTCAGTCCCGGTCCGTCACGGATCGTGTCTACTCGGCCGCGCAGTCCGCGCGAGGCCAGCAAATTTACAAAGCACAATGCGCAGGATGTCATGGCGACGCGATGGAAGGCACGAGTGGTCCGCCGCTGGCTGGAGATGGTTTCCTGTCAAATTGGAGTGCGCGCTCGCTGGCGACTCTTGTCGACAAGATTCAGAAGACCATGCCGTTCAACCAACCCGGCAGTCTTTCTCGGGCCCAGTCGATTGACATTGCAGCTTACATTCTCGACATCGGAAAGTTCCCGGCCGGACAGAACGAACTGAGCGAACGGACTTTGACACAGGTTTTGTTTGCTGCCGTGCGAACGGCGGCCCGTCCTGCCACAGGGCCGGAAGGAAACCTTGCCGAGCTAATGAGAGCGGTCGCTTTTCCGAATGCCAACATCATATTCAACGTCCAGCTGAAGGATCCTGCCGCGCAGCCGAAAAAGCAGCCGGCGTCCGCGCCGTTTGATTATGTCGAATGGGGATCTACTGTTTACCCAGGATGGCTGGCAGTCGATCAGGCCGCGGTTGCCATTACCGAAACCGCACCTCTGCTCTTAAGCCCGGGACGCCGGTGCCAGAACGGCAGGCCTGTTCCTATCGATCGCGCGGACTGGAAAAAGTACGTTGACGAACTCGTGGAGGTTGGAAAGCTGGCGAGGCGAACCGCCCAAGCGCGGAATTACGAAGGCTTCGTCGATGTCAGTGAGAAACTGAATGACGCGTGTGCAAACTGCCACAAGGTTTACCGCGACAAAGGCGGCACCGAGGGAAGCGGAGCACTTCGATGCCAGCCTTCGGCGGAGGAGAAATAAGTTATGCGACGGATACTCGTTTCGATAGGGCTGATGCTCGTAACTTCAGCGTCCTTATTCGCACAGGAATGGATTGAATTTGCGAGCCGGGACGATCGCTTCACATGCAATTTCCCCAGTCAACCGAAAATCACGCAGACTACATATCGATCGCTGCATGAAGCCGATCTACCGGCGCGTACATATGGCGCGACGCAGGGCCAGAGCCGCTACTCCGTAACCGTAGTCGATTACACCCAGGCTCAACGAATACTCACCGAAAAAGCGAAGTCCTGCCCGGCGGGCGCTGAACCTTGCTTGGGATCACCGGGTGATGAAGGACACTGGAAAGCCGATATCCGCGGAGCCATCGACTACGCGACATGGCAGTACCTCCAGCGCGACGCCAAGGTGACGTTGTTTGTCTGGAATGTCGTGGACCTCGTCGAAGGACGCCAACTGCAGCTAACGAACACCAAGGATAAATCCCGGACCTTCGTTGGGATTTATATGCACGAGAACAAGCTCTACATGATCGAAGGAACGGTGCCCGCAGGTTACCCGGAGCCCGGACTATTTCAGCAATCACTGGGATGGCTTGACGAGAACGGCGTCGGGCTTCGTTACCAGTCCTACTACTCCAACGGATTCCCCACACCGCCGCGCGTCGTCCGTGGAGGTCGTGGACAAGGTCAGGGCCGCATTGACGCTCCTGACGCC
>DATFXZ010000172.1:0-3661 GCA_035315305.1 Terriglobia bacterium
CGATCATCGCTTATCCAAAAGCCTGGACGCCAGGAACGAATGGGCCGATCGAAGCTGACGTGGTCACGGCTGTGATCAATAACGATCAGGACTTTGACCAATTTCGCGGCCGGCTCCGCGACAAATACGTGATGATTGCCGCGCCGCCTGAAGTCCAAGCGCAATTTCAGGCGCCAGGTCGGCGTTACACGGATGATGAGTTGGTAAACATCTCCAATCAGCCTGTCCAGCCGCCCCGGGGCGGTGGCCCGGGACAGCGAGGCGCTGCGGCGGGTGGTCGTGGGAATGCCGACAATTTCAATCAACGCAGGCTAAAGTTTTTTCTCGACGAAGGTGTTATCGCAACCGTTGAATCGGGCCGCGGCACTGGCGGCACTGTGTTTGTGCAGGCCGGCGGCGGACGCAATCTGACGGATGCACCTGTTCCGCCGCAGGTCGTAGTGTCGGTCGAACACTACGGCCGGATGTGGCGAATGCTGGAAAAGAAAATTCCGGTGAGACTCGAGTTTGATATTCAAAACAAGTTCTTTGATCAAGATCTCAATTCGTTCAACGTCGTCGCAGACGTTCCTGGAACAGACAAAGCTGACGAGTTAGTCATGCTCGGTGCTCATTTTGATTCTTGGCACACAGGAACCGGTGCGACCGATAACGCGGCTGGCTCCGCCGTCATGATGGAAGCGATGCGGATTCTGAAAGCCACAGGGCTCAAAACGCGGCGAACGGTCCGGCTCGCGCTTTGGACGGGAGAAGAAGAGGGTCTTCTCGGCTCCCGCGCTTATGTAACGCAGCATTTCGCCGACCGAGCCGATATGAAATTGAAACCGGAGCATTCGAAATTCTCAACCTACTTCAATGTGGACAACGGCACGGGCGCAATCCGCGGTGTCTACCTACAAGGCAACGAAGCAGTGGCCCCGATATTTCAAGCTTGGATGCAACCGTTCAGAAATCTCGGTATGACGACGTTGACCATTCGCAACACTGGCGGGACAGATCATCAGTCGTTCGACGCCGTGGGTCTGCCAGGATTTCAATTCATCCAAGACCCGATTGAATACGACAGCAGAACCCATCATTCCAACATGGACGTCTATGAGCGGATTCAAGCGCAAGACCTGATGAAGGATGCAGTAATCGTTGCGTCATTCGCTTATCACGCGGCAAACCGCGATGAAAAGCTGCCGCGCAAGCCGCTGCCGGCCCCGCAGCCACAGCGGGGTGAGACTCCGAACCGGTAGTACCTGACAAGTGGGGGGCTGACTAATCCAAAGTCTTCGGTGCGTAATATCCCTCTCGCGTGCGGACGCCGACTTTAGTCATACCTGCTGGTGGAGTGACACGCACACGAATCTTCCGATATTTGCCGTCTTTGGCAGTATTCGTAGACTCGTAGCCGATGACGTACTGACTCTTGATTTCGAACGCAATCTTTTCACAGGTGTCTTCGAGATCATTTATGGAAGCATGGTAGGAATGACCGCCAGTCATCTCGGCAAGATCGCCTAGCAACGCCCGCCCCATATCGATGACATAAATCTGGGCATCGGCCTCGCGGACACTCTCACGGATATCGCCACGGCTATAACGGCTATGATTGTCCTCTCCGTCCGTTATCAGCAAAAGCGCTTTCTTCGGGTTTTGACCACGCTTAAGTTCGGCCAGCCCCAGATACATCGCGTCGTATAACGCCGTAGAACCTGCGGCAGGTTTAAAGGCAAGGCGATCGCGAAGTCTGTTGATGTCGGTAGTAAAACCTTCCGCGAGTTTTGCGCGATTCGAGAATTCCACGAGGAAGTATTCGTCGTCCGGCGTGCCGGTCTCGAGAAACTTCGCAGCAGCTTGCCGTGCGAACTCGATTTTCTTCTCCATGCTGTGGCTGATGTCGAAAATGATCCCGAGACTAACCGGGGCCACTTCGTTGGAGAAGTAACGAATCTTCTGTTCGACCTTGTCCTCGAACAACTGGAAGTTGTCGGGTTTCAGATCCGATACAAACCTGTTGGCGTCATCGGTGACATGAACGTTCACCATGACCAGGTCGACATCGATTTTAAGCGATTTCTGCGCCGCAGCAGCTACGACTCCGGCCGCAAGAAACATCGCACACAAAGTGCAAATTTTGGTTCGGAAGGTCATAGAGTGCGCACACGTTATCACTCTATGTTCATCACTTCAAGTGGTTCGTTGGTGCACCCCCTCAGGCTGAAACCTTTGTCCAGCCTGGGATAGCGGCATGGGCAAAATTTCCTTCCACGAAAGTGCCGTTTTCCCTTCGCCCTTGCTGTTTCGCGATTTAGGCGGTGGCAAAACACCTGCACGTTCGACAGGGTAACCATCCAGAGGAGGATACAGATGAGTAAGTTAATAGTGCGCTCAGCACTCGTGTTGTTTGTCGTGGCCGTGTTCACAGGATCGCTGTTTGCCCAACGTGGTGAGATCTACCCGAACGCCGGATTTATCTGGCCGGACACGATGAATAACGGACAGAGCTTCAAGACCGACGGCATTTATGGAATTAAAGGCGGCGTGTTCCTCAACCAGAATATGCAAGTTGAAGGGAGTTTCGGTTACCTCAACCACTTTGAGCTCAGACAACCGCCGAATGCTTTTAATCCGATGTTCGGAATCGTCCAACCTGCTGTACGTGGCTTTCTTTACGACGTCAACGCTACTTACAATTTTGGAGAGCGGCAGTTTCTCAACAAGCGTATTAGCCCGTTCCTGACGGTCGGAGGCGGCGGCCTCACCACTTCCATCCCGGACGCCTCGGCGGTTTTCATCCAGGGTGGCGGCAACGTCATCACTCCCGCTGGCGCGGTTGTGCCGAATCCCGGCCGCATAAAAGTCATGCAGAGTGGCGACACGTTCTTCACCGTGAATTATGGCGGCGGTATTAAGTTCCTGAACCTCGCCGGGCCTCTGGGATTTCGAGTAGACGTTCGCGGACGCACGCTGCCGAACTTCTTCGGCGAAACCACAACATGGCTCGAACCTACGGCAGGCGTTACTTTCAGCTGGGGCGCGAGATAAGCGGATAGAACAAGTCTCGTAGAAACTAGAACGGGGAAAAACGGGGTCGAACCGATCCCGTTTTTCCCCGTCTTTTTTACCGGTCGCCGATTTTATGCGGCTCGGCGGATGCCGCCGCCACCAGCAGTCCGGCCTATGATCAGGCGGTAGATGGCGAGAATGATAATTGCGCCGATAATGGACGCAATGAACCCCGCCGGCTGACCCTCACTGTACCAGCCTACGGCTCGGCCGACCAGACCAGCCACAACCGACCCTGCAATACCCAACAAAATCGTCACTATGATTCCGCCCGGATCCCTTCCGGGCATAATCAGTTTGGCTAATGCGCCGACGATCAGACCCACGACGATCATCCAAAGCAAATGCATTTGCTTAACCTCCCTTCGATCGTATCGACGGATTATGAATGTAAGCTGCAGATGATCTGCCAAAATGGGTGGAAAACTAGAAGGAAACGGAGGACGTCCTGCCCTGTTTAGTTACCAGACTCGTTCCATCGTGGATACGAGGTAAGTCGCTAAGTAGACGATGGTGATTACCAGCCCAATTACCAACGTTCTCATCGAAACCTCCGCTAATGTTTGTATCGCACGCGGATAAGCATCCGTTGTACCAAAGCAGTAGC
>DATFXZ010000173.1:0-12535 GCA_035315305.1 Terriglobia bacterium
TAACGTTCGCGTTTGGGCTGGTTCACGGCTTAGGCTTTGCCTCGGCTCTCACGGAACTCACCGCCGGATCGGCGCTCGGATTAGTCACCCCTTTGTTATTGTTCAATTCTGGAGTGGAGATCGGTCAGATCGCTGCGGCATCTTTGGCGGCACCCTTGCTATGGAGCTTTCGAAACCGGTTTGACCGAAAAGTGACATTCAGCTGCGGAGTTATGGTGACCGTTGCCGGACTCTACTGGCTCGCTCAACGGATCTTTCTGCTGCTGTGAGGGTGTTGTTGAAAAGTGTGCTTGCCTTCCGTTTGTTCATACTGTAATTTCACAACATCGCGGTCTGGACCATGTCGTGTAGACCGCAGTTGTCGCGGTCGAAGTAAGCCGCGGCTGCCAGTTCGGCTCCCCGTCTTCCGAGCCCTGGACGTAGAAGTCTCGCTTCATCGAAGAAGCTCCCGAACAACATTCACTTTAATCGGCGTGTCTGCCCTAACCGGCAGGTCCGCTGAAGGTTGCTTCTCTCGTTCACATAAATACGATGGCGCAGACAAGAAAGGGCTCAACTACAACTACATTCGATCGAAAAGCATTTCGCGCCGGCGTAATTGCCGCCTTGCTGGGAGCAGCAGCGATCGTCGTGGGCTCTCGAAATCTAAGGGATTTCGACTGGGCGCTGACCGCATACGCAGTTGGCTGTGTCTTCGCGCTCTTCGCTGTCGTTTATCGTTACGCCATCTGGTCGCAGCGTCCTCCAACGCGAATGTACTTGAAGCGTGGCTTCCAAGCCTTCTTCAGAGGCGGCAACTCCAAGGCATCGATTCCCCAGAATATCGGAACGCTGAGCCGTCTCCTTCTCGAAAACTTCGTGCTGCAGCGCTTCATTACACGACGAAGCATGGAGCGATGGATTATGCATGCCTGCTTGTCGTGGGGCGGAATGCTGGCGTTTGGTGTGACGTTTCCACTCGTTTTCGGATGGATTCACTTCGAATCGACGGCCGCCAACGCCGAAATGTATCGCGTTCTCGTGGCCGGTATGCCTGTGGACCGTTTTCTCGTTCACAGTCTGAAGGGTTTCCTCTACTTCAACCTGCTGAACATTTCGGCCGTGATGGTTCTTCTGGGCCTGGTCTTGTCCGTCAAGATCCGCATGAGCGACAAAGGCGAGTTCGCCACACAAACTTTTGCCGACGATCTCTTCCCGCTGCTGCTGCTCTTTGCGGTCTGCATCACCGGTCTCATGCTGACCGTCAGCGCGAAGTTTCTCGCGGGATCCGGATTTCCCTTCATCGGCATGACCCACGCCGCAAGCGTGATCGGGTTACTGCTCTATCTTCCGTTCGGAAAGCTTTTTCACATCATCCAGAGACCTCTCTCGCTTGGAGTGTCCTTCTACAAAAACGTGGGCTTCGAGGGTGCGCTCGCGCGCTGCAGGCGTTGTGGCGAGGACTACGCATCGCAGTTACAAGTCGACGATCTCAAGACCGTGCTGGATCAAGTGGGATTCAACTTCAGGTATGCAACGCCAGCTGGCGAGTTGCACTACCAGGATATTTGTCCGCCGTGCAGGCGGCGCCTGCTCGCACTCAATCAGGGAAGGGTTCTGGGACGGTAGTCATGGCAACACCCGCACTTGACGACGCAGCCTTCATCGAGAAGTATGGCCCCCACCTGAACTACGAGCCTTCAGGCGGCTGGAACGAACACTCCAACTGCGAACTCGTGAAGACGCACTGCTGCTTTTGCGGCGTCCAATGCGGCATCCAGCTCAAGGTTCACGAGAACAAGGTTGTTGGCTTTGAGCCTTGGGAAGAGTTTCCGGTAAACCGCGGAATGTTGTGCCCGAAGGGTGTCAAACGATACCTGCAGAACGAGCATCCCGACCGGCTTCTCAAACCGTTGTTGCGCACCGATCGAGGTTTCCGCGAATCGACCTGGGATGAAGCGCTGAATCGTACCGTCGATGCTATCCGGAAAATCCAGAATCAATATGGACGCGATGCTTTTGCCATGCTCGGCGGCGCATCGATGACGAATGAGAAGGCCTACCTGATCGGAAAATTCGCGCGCGTCGCGCTACGAACCGCCAACATCGATTACAACGGCAGACTCTGTATGGTGAGCGCCGGCGCCGCTAACAAGATGGCGTTCGGCATTGATCGAGCCGCCAATCCATGGAGTGACATTCCGCTGGCCAAAGCGGTGATCATCAGCGGGGCGAATATCGGCGAATGTTTCCCCATTCTCACGGACTACGTCTGGCGAGCGCGAGATAACGGCGCGAAGATCATCGTCATCGATCCGCGCATGACGCCCATCGCGAGAACGGCCGATCTCTTTCTTCCCGTCAGGCCGGGTCGCGACAGCGCGCTCGCGAACGGGATACTCCACGTCATCATTGAGCGCGAGTGGGTCGATCGGGAATTCATCAATGACCACACAGTGGGATTCGATCACGTCAAAGAAGTCGTCGCAAAATACACGCCGGGATTTGCCGAATCGATCACCGGTGTTCCTGCCGCGAGCATCGTCAAAGCCGCCGAGATCTGGGGTGTAGCCGAGACATCGATGCTGCTGCATGCGCGCGGCATCGAGCATCACTCAAAGGGCGTTGAGAACTGTCTCTCTTACATCAACCTTGTGCTGGCGACCGGCCGAATCGGAAAGCCGGGGTCAGGCTACGGGACAATCACCGGTCAAGGAAACGGTCAGGGTGGCCGCGAACACGGGCAACGCTGCAACCAGCTCCCGGGCGCGCGCGACATCGAAAATCCGGCGCATCGGAAGTTCATCAGTGATTTCTGGGGCATAGCAGAATCCGAACTACCGCACACAGGTCTGACGGCGTGCGAAATCTTCGACGCTATTGAAAAAGGAGAAATCCGGGGCCTGCTGTCGATCAGCTTCAATCCGCTGGTTTCTATTCCAGACGCCGAGCGCACGCGTGCTGCGCTCAACAAGCTCGAGTTCTTCGGATGTATTGATTTCTTTCTTTCCGAGACCGCGCGTCATGCCGATGTCGTGTTGGCTGGATCACTGCAGGAAGAAGACGAAGGCACCGTCACAACAGGTGAAGGCCGATGCGTCAGACTTCGTCCCAGCGTGACGCCGCCAGGTGACGCTCGGGTGGACTGGCAAATCCTCACCGATCTCGCAGCCCGGCTTGGATCGAAGGACCGTTTCCCATATGCGATCGCCAACGACATCTTCCGTGACCTTGCCGCCGCATCGAAAGGCGGCGTTGCGGATTACAGCGGAATGTCCTACGCCAGGATCGAACAGAACATGGGCATCTTCTGGCCCTGTCCTTCGCTCAAACATCCCGGAACGCCCAGGCTGTTTGAAGGTGGACTATTCCATCATCCTGACGGCAAGGCCCGCTTTCACGGGATCGAATATCGTCCTCCAGCCGAGGACGTCGACAAAGACTATCCGATCTTCCTGACGACCGGGCGCGTTGTGTCGCAGTACCTCAGCGGAAACCAGACGCGCCGCATCGGTCCGCTCGTCGATCAGTATCCCGAACCGCTTTGTGAAATTCATCCGTTGCTTGCCGCCAAGCTCGGCATTGCCAACGGCAACGTAGTGGTGGTGCGCACGCGTCGAGGTGAGATTAGCGTTCCAGCGCAACTCGTCAGGACAGTGCGGCCCGACACCGTGTTTGTTCCGTATCACTGGCCGGGGAAGAAGTCCGCAAATCTTTTGACGAATCGCGCACTGGATCCCATTTCGAAGATTCCCGAATACAAGGTGTGCGCATGCCGCGTTGAAAAGGTGGAGACGACATGAACGGATTCGAGTTCTTCATCGATCCCTCGCGATGTATCGCCTGCAAGGCGTGCGTGCAGGCGTGCATGGAATGCGATACGCATCGCGGGCGCGCCATGATCCACCTAGAGTTTGTGGATCGCGCGCTCAGCACGCAGGCAGCGCCCGTCGTCTGCATGCATTGCGAGGATCCCGCGTGCGCGCGTGTGTGTCCTGCGGACGCGATCAAGCAGACAGAGGACGGCATCGTGCACAGTTCCCTCAAGCCGCGCTGCATTGGATGCTCGAACTGTGTCCTGGCCTGCCCGTTTGGAGTTCCACAGTACGTCGCTCAGATCGACCAGATGATGAAGTGCGACATGTGCTTCGACCGCACGAGCATCGGAAAGAAACCCATGTGCGCGACGGTCTGCCCCAGTCAGGCGCTGTATTACGGCACCGCGGAGGAGATCGAGCGCCTGCGCGTCGAGAAACCGATCAACGAGTTTCAGTTCGGAAACCAAACCGTGCGAACGAAGGTGCGACTGATGAGCGCTCCGTCATCGGCACGGCTGGATTTCGATGTGATGTCGTTCATGCCGGAAACAGATAACCACGTGCCGGAAATCACAGAGCTGGTGGTTTGGGGAGGATGAGATGACGAGTCACTGGAAAAAGGATTTCCCCATTCCCAGCGCTGAAGACAGTTACGTTACCCGTCGGGAATTTACGAAGTTCCTCGGGCTGACGTCAGTTGCGTTTCTTCTTGGAACTCTCGCTGCCGCAGCACGGACGCTGGCGAAGCGACTCGTCAACCAAAGCGCACCAGCCGTCGCCGTGGCGGGAGTCGGAGAACTTCCGGTCGGCGGCTACAAGCTTTTTCGATATCAGGACAGCGATCCCGGCATCCTTCTCCGTCTTTCCGAAAACAAATTCGTGGCGTTCGATCAGCGATGTACGCACTTGTCGTGCCCTGTAATTTTCGATGCGTCCGCCAGTCAGCTTGTCTGCCCTTGTCATCGCGGGTACTTCAGCGCCGAAGACGGACGGCCGCTGGCGGGACCGCCGAAACGCGCGCTGGTGCCCCTTGAAGTCACAACGCAGAACGCACGGGTCTTTGTACGGCGCGTGGAAGAGGGGCGCGTATGAGTTCGAAGGTTCGCATACGTCACCGCTTGAATGTCGTACTGCAAATGGTCACCGCGCTCATAACGGCGATCCTGCTCGGCCAGCTCTGGCTGTTCACCATCACACTCGACGCGATGGAAAACGGCGCCATGCCGTCCACCGTGGCAGGCGCAGCAGCCGCATGTTCGATTGTCGCCTGCGGCACGATCTGGATGCTGATTCGGTTTTTCTTGCGGATGGAACAATCCCAACCAGGAGACATGCAGTGAACGTGAAAATGCCAAAGCTTGTCGTGGTGGGTAATGGCATGGCCGGCGCCCGTGTGGTTGAAGAGATCTTGAAGCGGGCACCCGAGCAATTCGATATCACGATGTTCGGCGCCGAGCCGTATGGCAACTACAACCGCATCCTGCTCAGCAATGTCCTCAATGGTAGCCAGTCCCCAACAGAGATCTTCATGAATCCGTTGTCGTGGTATCGCGAGAACAACATCACTCTGCACGCCGGCGTTAAAGCAGAGCGCATCGACCGGGAAAGGCGCATCGTCGTTGGCCGCTCGCTCAAGAAGGAGGCGTTGGCATACAGCCCCGATGCGGCCGTCCAGCCGCAGACACCGGACATCGAGGAACCGTACGACCACGTCATCATCGCCACGGGCTCACGTCCCTTCGTGCCCCCGATGGAAGGCTTCGGTGGAGACGGTGCGTTTCTATTTCGAACCATCGACGACTGCGCCCGCATCGCCGATTACGCCAGGAACTGCGGCCGCGCAGCGGTCATCGGCGGTGGTCTTCTCGGTCTCGAGGCCGCGCGCGGACTCCTGACATATGGCGTCGAGGTCACCGTCCTCGAAGCAAGTCCGTTGTTGATGAGCGTCCAGTTGGATCCCGAGGCCGGAGATCTGCTCAAGAAGACGATCGAAGGGATGGGCATCCGCGTTCTGTGCAACACAATCACGACAAAGATCGCGTACACCGAAGGCCGCATCACCCACCTCGAGTTCAAGGACGGCACGACTCTCGATACCGACATGGTTGTCGTAAGCGCAGGCATCCGTCCTATTACGGAAATCGCGACCGCATCAGCTCTCAAGGTCAATCGAGGCATCGTCTGCGACGATCAGATGCGCACGAGCGACCCGGATATTTTCGCCGTCGGCGAATGCATCGAGCATCGAGGACAACTCTACGGTCTGGTAGATCCGATTTGGGAACAGGCCAACGTGCTGGCCGACGTGATCACCGGTGTGAAACCGGGAGCAGCTTATCAGGGCTCAAAACTCGGAACGAAATTGAAGGTCATGGGCGTCGAGCTCGCCTCGATGGGTATCACCAAACCGGTCGATGCGAACGACGAAGTCGTCGTCTACCGCGAACCGGCACGTGGTCTTTACAAGAAGCTGATCCTACGCGACGACAAGATCGCAGGTGCGATTCTCCTCGGCGATATCGAATCCGCCGGAATTCTCATGCAGATGTTTTTCGCCGGAATGAACGCACCCGCCCGCCGCGCGGATCTTTTGTTCGGCAGCCCGAAGGGTGTGGGTTTGCTGAAGGCTTCAGATCTTCCGGACAACGCGCAGATCTGCAATTGCAATGGAGTGAGCAAGCGGCAGATCGTCGATGCGATTCAGGAAAAGAGCTGCACCAGCGTTTCAAAAGTCGGCGCATGCACGAAAGCCGGTCTGGGCTGCGGTTCCTGCAAGAGTCTCGTCGCGCAACTCCTCGAAGCCTACGTTGGAGAAGTCGGCTACGACCCATCCGAACACTACTACGTCCCCGGCGTGCCGCTTGAGAAATCCCAACTTGTGAAAGAAATTCGAAATCGAGGAATCAAATCGGTCAGTGAAGTATTCGTTCAGCTCGTCGGTGGAAAGGAAGATCCGGCGAGCAAGGTGGGATTGGCGTCGCTGCTCAAGTCGCTATGGCCCGCTGAATACTGCGACGAACGCGATGCGCGCTTCATCAACGATCGTGTGCACGCGAATATTCAAAAGGACGGCACGTTCTCCGTGGTGCCGCGCATCTACGGCGGAGTGACAAGCGCGGATGAACTAATGCGCATCGCGAAGGTGGCGGTGAAGTACAACGTGCCGCTGGTCAAGTTGACCGGCGGTCAGCGCATCGACCTTCTGGGCATCAAAAAACAGGACCTTCCGGAAGTCTGGAAGGAACTCGGCATGCCCAGCGGGCACGCCTACACGAAAGCATTCCGCACGTGCAAGAGCTGCGTCGGCACGGATTTCTGCCGGTACGGCTTGGGCGATTCGATCGCTCTCGCACAGAAGATCGAGCGCCGCTTTCAAGGCGTCGAGTCTCCACACAAGATGAAGCTCGCTACTGCGGGCTGTCCGCGCAATTGCTCCGAAGCCTACGTAAAGGATCTCGGCGCAGTCGCCATCGAAGGCGGTAAGTGGGAGATCTACGTCGGAGGCGCGGCCGGAGGGACCGTCCGTAAAGGTGATCTGCTGTGCACCGTCGATACGCACAATGATGTCCTGCTCTACATGGGACGGTTCATGCAGTACTACCGCGAGCACGGCAAGTACATGGAACGCACCTATGGATTCGTCGAGCGCATCGGCATCGAGACGCTACGGCAGATCTTGATCGACGACAGCCTTGGAATCTGCGCTCACCTCGACGCAGAAATTCAGAAGGCTGTCGATGCGTACCGCGATCCCTGGAAAGAAGCTGAAGTTCCCGTTCATCCTTCACAGTTCAGTGGACCCGAATTGTCTTACGCGTTGGAGGTCGCAGAAAGCAATGGCTGAAACCATCACCCTAACTCGCATCAATCTCGGCAGTGCTACCGCAATCCCACTGGGTCAGGGGCGCTGCTACGTCGTCGGTGGACAGGAGATCGCCGTTTTCCGGCAACGCGACGGCCGCCTGTTCGCTACTGAGAACCGTTGTCCCCATCGCCGGGGACCATTGTCGGAAGGCATCGTGGGCGATGGCCGAGTGATCTGTCCGATGCACGCGCACCAGTTCAACCTGCAGACAGGAACCGGTAGCGAAGTTCATGAATGCCTCAATGTGTTCGAGATCGAGGAAGCAGACGGAAACCTGATGCTGAACATGGAACAGGTACTCGCGTGAACGGCGTAACTGAAACTTCCGGATCCAGGCGAGTCCTGTGGCTATCCACTATCGCGTTCACGCTGATGTTCAATGTCTGGCTGATGATGGGTGTGCTAGGCATTTCCGTCAGGCGCGAACTGGGATTCAGCAATGCGCAGCTCGAGTGGCTGATCGCCGTCTCCATTCTTTCGGGCGCTGTGTTCCGGCTCAACTTCGGCATCTGGGCGGATACTTACGGCGGACGCAACGTCATCGGACTTCTGCTGCTGGCAGTTGCGGTGCCGACATATCTGTCGAGTCAGGTTTCCACCTTCGGTCAGATGATGGTATGCGCCGCTCTTTTTGGCCTGGCGGGAAACAGTTTCTCGGCCGGCATTTCCTGGAATGCGGTGTGGTTCTCGGACGAAACCAAAGGATGGGCGCTGGGAATCTTCGGCGCCGGAAACGTGGGTGCGGCTGGAACCAAGATGCTCGTGGCCTTTGTGCCTGGGGTCCTCACCATCGTGCCGGCGGCGGGTTATCTCGGAGGAATGATAAGAGGAGGGTGGCGTTTCATACCTGTGTTTTACTGCCTCCTGCTGGTATTGATGGCGCTCGCTGTATTTTTGCTGAGCCCGACACCGGATCGCACCCCAAGCCGCGGGCGCCCGTTCCTCCAAACGCTGCGTCCATTGCGTCACACACGAGTTTGGCGCTTCGGTCTCTACTACGTTGTCGTTTTCGGAGCGTACGTCGCGCTGTCCGGGTGGCTGCCGAAGTACTACATCGACACCTACGGAGTGACGCTGCAAGTGGCGGCACTGCTCACAGCGACTTTCATCTTTCCCGCGAGTCTGCTGCGCCCTGTTGGCGGATATCTCTCAGATCGGGTGGGTCCTCGTGTTGTGACCTATAGCGTGTTTTCCGTCATGACAGTCATCCTGGTGGTTCTATCGATTTTAGGCGGAAGTGTGTACAAGCCAGGGCTGTATTCATTCGTGGCGCTGTTGTTCGGGTTGGGTTGCGCTATGGGAATTGGCAAGGCATCCGTCTTCAAATACATCCCCGATTACTTTCCAAACGACGTCGGCGCGGCCGGCGGTGTGGTCGGCGCGTTGGGCGCTCTAGGTGGCTTTATTCTTCCGCCTGCATTCGGCTGGCTTGGCAGATCAACCGGAATTCCTCAACTTGCGTTTGCTGCTCTGCTCGCTCTGACTCTTTGGAGCCTGTTGTGGTTGCATCTGTCCGTCGTTCGGTCCAAATCCAGTTCACCTTCGTTTCCTGCAGACGACAAGGCAACAGAATCCGCACGAGCGTGAAAATGGGACTCAGAGGTCATGACAAAAGAAATCGCGACAGCTTTCACATCGCGACATCGTGACACCAGACACCATGTCCGACATGCTGGGTTTGCCATTTTGTCTGCATACACAGAGAGGTGAGTTTCAAAACGACTCTTAACTCCTGCTGATCCATCATCTCTCGCACGGTAATGATCGTGCCCCAACCTGGATGATCTGCGAGGAGATGATATGAAGAACGCTCTGCTTGGCTGGATGATTTGGGTGATCTTGACCTTGTCTGCATGCAGCTCTCAAGAGATGAGATCTGCAGCAGGACCGAACGCCACACCGTTGACGACGAAGAATATCGAAGCAGTGAAAGGGCAGAAGGCGACATGCGCGGGGCCTTCCACGAAGACGTTCAACATCGAATTGATCGAGAAGACTGTCGATCTAGGGATGGGTACAAGCTTTGCCGCGTGGACTTACAACGGACGTATTCCCGCGCCGGTTATTGAGGCGTGCGAGGGAGATAAGGTCATCATCACGATGAACAATAAGGGCACGACTGCGCATGGCTTCGATACGCACGCCATGAAGATCGATGCACGGCACTACAGTCCAGTTGCGCCAGGCAAGACGATGACGATCGAAAAGGAAGTCGATACACCGGGAGTTTTTATGTATCACTGCGCGTCCGGCCCTGTGACGGACCTTCACATCAAAAGCGGAATTCATGGCGCCATGATTGTTTATCCACGAAAAGAACAACTGAGGCCTGCTCGCGAAATCGTCGTGGTCGAGGATGCAATCTTTGGCACCCGAAACGAAGAAGGCTTCATACCGGGAACCGATCCAGCAAGGGCGCAAAAGAACGATCAGGCGTTGTCGATGTTCAACGGTCGTATGGACAATGACGCAGTTCGCGTGAATGCAGGCGATCTCGTCCGCATATATTTCGTCAACGTCGGTCCCGGCGTTTCTTCCGCGCACGTTATCGGCACTGTGCTCGATCGCGTGTACGACGGTAAAGAACCTGTTTTCGGCGTACAGACCTATGCGGTTCCTGCCGGCAGCGGCGCGACGTTCGAATTCTATATCCCTGAGGAAGGCGTCTACCCCTTCGTCGATCACGACAAGCTTGCGTTTCTTCCTTACGGGCTCGCGCTCGCCTTCGCAACCGGAGACGTATCAGCAACGGCGCATTGACATCGGACTCAAGTGTGAGCGGCGATCGGGCGGGTTCCACGAGCGTCTTTTCGAGGACGACTACTCTTGAGACCAAAGTTGGAAAGTTAGTGTTATTGCACTGTAGCAGCCCACACGTTGCCGGTCTGTAGCAGGTCTTCATCGCAGCACCTGAAGTTTTTCTTTTGTTAGGGTCGAGAGTATATAGACAAAACCCAGCACGCTCAAACTGCCACGATTATCGTCGGCGGAGAATAATTCGCGTCATTTCGCGTACTTGCGGGATCGACAATTCTTGCTCCCTATTTCAAGCTCACCGATAATGCCGTCCATCTTTTAGAACCATTGAATTCAAAAATGTTGTTGCGCATTGAGTTTACAAAACGAGCCGCCTCAATTTTTGTTCTTTTCCTCCTGCTGTGCCCGCACGCGTTTGCAACGTGGTCCGTCCTTGCTGTCAGTCAGATCAGTGGCCGCGTCGTCATTGCTTCGGCGACATGCCTGGCTCTCGAGCCCCCGCAAACTCTGATGAAAATACAAGCGGTGGTCGTTCCAGGAAAGGGCGTCGCTGCCGCTCAGGCGCTTCTCGACCCTTCAGGCGCGAATCAGAAGCTCATCTTCGAGGAACTCAAGAAAGAAACCCCGCCGGACGAAATCCTGCGATTGCTGCGCGCGGGCGATCCCAATATCGAAATGCGGCAATTCGGGATCGTTGATCTCGAAGGACGCAGTGGGGCTTTTAGCGGGAACGCGACCAATGCGGTGTCCACGACCGTTCGAGGTTCGATTGCTGCTGAGAAAATCTTTTTTTCGATTCAAGGCAACTTTTTGAGAAATGGAGACGTCGTTCTGGAGGCTGCGAATGCATTTCGGGCTGCGAACGGCACCATAACCGATCGTGTCATGGCAGCGATGGAAGCGGCCGATACAAAGGGCGGAGATAGCCGGTGCACATGTGAAACAGAGCCCAAGCCGTCAACGCCGAGATGCGAATCGAAGACATCCCAGGTCGCTTATATCCTCGTAGCGGATCCTTGGGATTCTTCAGGCTCCTCCTTCAACGACGGCAAGTACAACATGTACTTGAGCGTCACTCCGCGCAGCACGGAGCGATACGAGAACGCAAACCCCGTCAAAACCCTCCGCGCGCGCTACAACGCTTACATCCGAAACCGGCAACTGATTAAATGAGGCACCCCGTCGCTTTTCGGAGCGATGCCCGTGTACTCCCGATCATCGCTAAGGCACCACCGTGATGTTGTACGTGAAGTGCGAGTCGCCGAGCACTGTATTGAGCGTGTACACGAGTGTATGTTGACCAACCTCTAGCGAATCGTAGACAGATCCGATTCCGACCACCCACAGGGCGGCTACCGCATTCAGGCCGCCTCCTCGATCCTGTGGTTGGGCGTAGGCGATCGGAGCGTCGAAGAAAGTCGGACCGAACATATAATGTTCGAACTGCGAACCATCGTCGTTCAGGAGCACTCGTCCATCGAGAACGGTGTTGATTCCAGCGGTCTGGACGAATGCGTCGATTAATTCGGCCAACGCGACAGGATCATCATCTGGAACGTTGGGATCATCGTATCGTTCGCCAAATAAGAAAAGTGGTGCAGAGACAAATGGCGTTCCGGCACGTAAGGTCACATTAAAGATTGGGCCAGTTCCGAAGATCGCTCCCGGCAGAAATTGCACGTGCTGAAAAATGGGACTCACATTTTTTCCACCAAGTTGTGTTTCGATCGCAAACTGCGTCTGGAGGACGTTCCATTCGTCGAAAGATAAACCGAACAAATTCGATTGCGGCGGCAGCAGAGGTGATCCTTCACTCTGCGCAGAAGCAGGCGTGTGAACAAAAAGAATACTCAGAACCGTCACCAGAACTACGCGACTCATCGAATTAACCTCCGCGATGTCCTTTTTTAGCGATCTAAGCTCCGAACTTTTAATACATCGTCCGCCCAATTTCACGCAACATTGATTGTCTCGCACCTAGTGATGCGGATCAGCCATTGCAACGGCGAGGCCAGAACAATTCCAGAACCTGCTTGCGGGATTGCCGAAGAAGGACGGCAATCTTCGACGGCGTGGGATCTATCCAGCGCGCGACCGGCTTCCCCGGACTACAATA
>DATFXZ010000174.1:0-3958 GCA_035315305.1 Terriglobia bacterium
GTCCTGAAAGTCGCCATTCGTCAGATCCGCGAGGCTCTTGGTGATGATCCGAAGTCTCCATCCTTCATAGAGACTGCACACCGTCGCGGTTATCGTTTCATAGGTCAGATTGCAGAAACCCGAAGCAATAAATCCACGTCGCGTACTCCCACGTATGCAGCAGATTTCCTCGGCGGAGTTGTTGGACGCGAGGAAGTTTTGACGCGGATGAGAAGCTGGCTCGAAAAGATGTTTCGAGGAGAACGTCAGATCGTATTTGTTACGGGGGAAGCCGGCATCGGCAAGACTGCTCTGGTCGACACGTTCGCGCGGAGCATCGCTTCTGATCGGAGCCTAAGGATTGGCCGAGGTCAATGTCTGGAACAATACGGGACGAGTGAAGCTTATTTGCCCGTACTCGAAGCGATCGGACGTTTGTGTCGAGAGCAACAGCGAGTTGTTGATGTGCTGCGCGCTCATGCGCCGATGTGGCTGCTGCAAATGCCCTCTTTGTTGAGCGCTACAGACCGCGAGTTGCTAAGCCAGGAAGTTTCCGGAGCGACACGTGAGCGAATGCTGCGAGAGATGGGCGAGGCCTTGGAAGCGCTGACAGCAGACCTGCCGCTGGTGCTCATATTGGAAGACCTTCACTGGAGCGATTATTCGACCCTTGATCTGATCTCATATTTGGCGAAGCAGCGTCACGCTGCGCAGCTGATGTTGATTGGAACCTATCGCCCTGTGGAATTGATTGTGAGCGGACACCCGCTCAATGGTGTCAAGCGAGAGTTACTAGCTAAGCAGCAGTGCGAGGAGTTGCCGCTTGAATACCTCACCGAAGAAGCCGTTGTCGAGTATTTGTCTGTTCGATTTCCTACCAATCGATATCCAGCACAGCTTGCAGCGTTAATCCACGAACGGACGGACGGAAATCCGCTATTTATGGTCAACGTTGTGGACTACCTTTTGGCAGAAGGATTGATTGGCAAGCGCGAAAAGAATTGGGAATTACTTGTAGCGATCGAGAACGTTGAAGTCGGGGTGCCCGACAGCATCAGACACATGATCGAGAAGCAGATCGATCATCTCAATGCCGAAGAGCAGCGAATACTCGAGACAGCGAGCGTGGCGGGTGCGGAATTTTCAACGCTGGCGGTGGTTGCCGGATTGGGAGTCGAACGAGCAGCTGTTGAAGTCCGTTGTGATGGCCTTGCTCGGCGGCGTCAGTTCATTCAGGATTGCGGTGTTCAAGAACTACCAAACGGAGAAGCTCTGACGCGCTACGGTTTTATACACGCGTTATATCAGAACGTGCTGTATGACCGAGTATCACCATCGAGGCGCGTTCAACTGCATCGGCGATTGGGGGATCTGGGAGAGGAGCTTTATGGCGAATGCGCCAAAGAAATTGCGGCAGAGCTTGCCATGCACTTTGAGCGCGGCGTGAATTATAGGCAAGCCGTCACGTATCTCCATCAGGCGGCAGAAAACGACATCCGCCGATTTGCGTATCGGGAGGCTGTCGGACTCTCGCGACGGGCTCTGGAGCTGCTCCGGAAAATGCCGGATACTCCGGATCGCGCGAGACAAGAACTCCAGTTGCAAGTCACACTAGGCATGCCATTGATTGCGACCGAGGGTTACGCGGCTCCGGATGTAGGCAGCACGTACCTGAGAGCCCGTGAACTATGTCGTCAGCTGGGCGACACGCCGGAGATCTCTATAGTACTTTGGGGAGTATGGACATTTTACTTAGTCAGGGCCGAGCTACAGACGGCCCGCGAGATCGCGGAGGAATTTTCGCGCGTCGATGAGCGCCTGCCATATCCTCAGCTCGCGATGGAGATCACCCTGATGCACGTGGGAGAGTTTTCTCCGGCTATCGAACATTTTGAGAAAGCGCTCCTAAGTTACGATCCGGAACGGCATCGCGATGATGCTTTCCGCTACTCGCAGAATCCAGGAGTCGGGTCGCGGTGCCATGCCGCCTGGACTCTTTGGTTTCTCGGCGAACCCGATCAGGCTTTGGCCCGGAGCCAGGAAGCCTTGGCATTGGCTCGAGAGTTATCGGAACCTCACGGTCTGGCGCACGCGTTTTTCTTTGCCGCCGTGCTTCATCAGCTACGCCGGGAACACCGGCTGGCGCAAGAATACGCCGAGGCGGCTATTGCCGTTGCCAGTGAACATGGGTTGGCGCTGTATCAGGCGACGTCGACCGTCATTCTGGGTTGGGCGCTGATCGAACAAGGACAGCCGGAAGAGGCGATTGAACAGTTGCGCCAAGGTCTTGCCGCCTATCAAGCCACAGGTACTGAATTACTACGTCCGCATTTCACGGCTCTGCTCGCCGAGGCGTTGGACAAGGCACGCCACTGTAAGGAGGCGCTCCATGTATTGGAGAACGGGTTGCGGGTGGGCGATCGTCACGGTGAGCGATACTACCAGGCCGAGCTATATCGCTTGAAAGGCGAACTCTTACTCAAGCAAACAACAGTTCGGGCTGTTTCCCACGCGGCCATTGTTGGCAAAACCGTGGTCGAGTCCTCCGAACAGTCAACGATCACTAAGGCCGAACTCTGTTTTAATGAGTCCATCAAGATTGCGCAACAGCAGAAGGCAAAGTCCCTCGAGTTGCGCGCTGCTATGAGTATGGCCTGCCTCTACAAGAATCACGGAAAACGAGAGAACGCTCGAGCTCTCGTCGCGCAAATCTACGACAGATTTACGGAGGGTTTCGACACTCCCGACTTGCGCGCAGCGAAAGCGCTGCTGGCTGAGCTAGCGTAGTCACACCCCTATTGCCGACATCGGATACTCTATAGACATGCGCATCGCAACTTGGAATGTCAACTCGCTAAAGGCCCGCCTCGAGAAAGTTACATGGTGGCTTGACAGAGCCAAACCAGACGTACTCCTGATGCAAGAGACGAAGCTGACCGATGCAGATGCGCCGACCGATGTGTTCAGCCAGCACGGTTATGAACTGGTGCACCATGGCGAGGGGCGCTGGAACGGCGTCGCTATCGCATGCCGCTGCGGCGTCGACGGCGTAGTCACAAACTTCGGCGAGCCGTTGCATCCTGCGCGGACGGCGGATGTCGGAGATGACGAACCACTCGCGGAAGCACGAATGATCTCTGCCGAATGCGGTGGGGTCGGCGTTGTGTGCCTGTACGCGCCGAACGGTCGGGTCGTGGGATCATCGTTCTATGACGCCAAGCTCATGTGGTTCGATCGCCTGGCGCGTTGGCTAACTGAGGCGATCGATCCCAACAAGCCGGTGGTGCTTGGCGGCGACCTCAACGTTGCACCCGAAGATATCGATGTATGGGACCCGCGCGCGTGCCATGGCGGAACGCACGTGTCGCCGCCTGAGCGAGACGCGTTTGCACGGCTTTGCCGCTGGGGACTCGTTGATGCCTACCGGCTACAGCATTCCGAGCCGGGCCGGTATACGTGGTGGGACTATCGCGCCGGAAACTTCCACAAAAACTTTGGAATGCGGATTGACCATCTCCTCGTCACGGCCCCACTGAAGACACGCATTGTCTGGGCCGAGATCGACCGCGAGGCGCGCAAGGGGAAGCCGATACCCTCGGACCACGCGCCGCTGGTGATCGACCTTGATGGACCCGGCTGTCCTTTTGATGCCGGTTGGATCTCTGCCGAGAGCCGAATCGCTGAACGCCGGAAACGCTAATTACCGCTGAAGGAGGAATCGCTGCACGCGCTTGCCTGTGTCGACTTCTCCTGTGTAAACGTTTCCCTTCGAGTCGGTCGCGACCATATGAAGCCAGTGGAACCCGCTTCCAGCATGCTGAAGAATGCAAGATGTGCTAATAGACGTAATCAATCACGAGTTTCAGCAGAAGCGTGACGTCCAGAGCTGCTACGGCCAAAACGCGGAAATCAATGGTGGGCCTGGCTGGAAAGATGTTTGCTTTAGTCCAGTAGAGTTGCTCGTCATTGGAGAGGAGCA
>DATFXZ010000175.1:0-11148 GCA_035315305.1 Terriglobia bacterium
CTTTCTTGTCTCCTTTTTTCGCGCCTTTCTTTGCGGCCTTCTTTACATCCTTCTTGGGTTCTTCCTTCTTTGCCGTGTCTGCCTTCTTGGCATCGCCTTCCTGGCCTGCTTTTTTCTCAACGGCCGAAGTACCCTTTTTCCCTTCGTCCTTAGCTTTTTCCTGAGCGAAGGTCGGCATAGACATGCCGGCCATCACTGCAAGAGCTAAAACAAATCCCAACATTCTCTTCATTCAGATTCTCCTTTTTTTGAACTCCTCATTGGCCTGACGGATTTACCGACAGGCGCGGCAAAAATACCACGAACTTGTACTGCTGGGCTACGATAGATCGGTATGAGGCACTACCGGTACGATGGCCCAAAGAAACCATTGACGGCGGCTCATGTTTATCGCGATCTGCGCGATCTCATTTGGCCGCGACGAAAACTTTTCCTGATCGGCCTTGCGCTGGTCTTCATTAATCGAGCGGCAGGCTTGGTTTTGCCTGGTTCGACCAAATTCCTGATTGACGATGTTGTTCAAAAAAGGCAGCAAGAACTGCTTGTTCCTTTAGCCGGAGCGGTTGGGGCCGCCGTCCTCATTCAGGCCGTTACCTCTTTCGTTCTAACCCAGCTGCTGAGCACTTCAGCGCAGCGACTGATTGCGGAAATGCGAATCCGCGTTCAGCAACACATCGGACGTCTGCCGATTCGTTATTACGACGCGAACAAGACCGGCGCACTTGTGTCCCGCATCATGTCGGATGTCGAAGGTGTCCGAAATTTGGTCGGCACAGGTTTGGTTGAATTCATCGGCGGCATCTTCACAGCGAGCATCGCTTTTCTCCTGCTGATTAGAATCAATGCAACGCTGACGTTCGTTGCATTGGGTTTCCTCGGCGTCTTCGGCGCGATTCTGCACAAATCTTTCAGGTCGATCCGCCCGATTTTCCGCGAACGCGGCAAAATCAATGCAGAAGTTACCGGCCGTCTTACTGAATCGCTCGGTGGTGTCCGCATCGTAAAAGGATTTCACGCTGAACCACGCGAGGCGGCGGTGTTTGAGGCGGGAGCTATGCGGCTCTTCGAAAACGTCCGCAAGACGCTCTTTGCTACGTCCGTTATCGGAATGGCTTCAACGCTTCTGATGGGTGTCGTGAGCATCACCGTCATGATCGTCGGCGGGCGCATGATCGTGAGCGGAAGCATGACTATCGGTGAGTTTTTTGCGTTCACGCTCTATTTGGGATTCATGGTCGCGCCGGTGTTTCAAATGGTCAGCATTGGGACACAGATCACTGAAGCTTTCGCTGGTCTGGATCGAATGCATGAGGTCATGGAAGAGCCCCCCGAAGACGTCGATCCCGAACGCGTCCTTCGTCTCGACCGCATTCACGGTCATATCCAATTTGATAACGTGACATTCGAATACGAACCGGGAAAGCCTGTCTTACAAAACATAACGCTTAATGCGGTTCCAGGCACAGTCACCGCGCTTGTCGGCTCTTCCGGATCTGGAAAGAGCACGCTCATAGGACTCGTCGCAGCCTTCGCTAAACCGATCGACGGTCGGGTTCATGTCGATGGGGTCGATCTGGCGACCGTAAGACTGGATTCCTACCGTTCTCAGCTTGGAGTCGTTCTGCAAGACAATTTCCTGTTCGATGGAACGATCAAAGAAAACATTCTTTTCGGAAGGCCTGACGCGTCGGATGAAGATGTCTTGCGTGCGTCAATGATAGCCCGTGTCGATGAGTTCACGTTCAAGCTAGAGAAGGGTCTCGATACGATTGTGGGCGAGCGCGGTGTGAAGCTCTCCGGCGGTCAACGCCAACGAGTAGCTATTGCGCGGGCGATTCTGGCTGATCCCCGAATTCTTATTCTGGATGAGGCAACATCAAGTCTGGATACGGAAAGCGAAACCTTGATCCAGGAAGGACTCGCCGCCCTTATGGCCGGCCGAACGACGTTTGTTATCGCACATCGCCTGAGCACGATTCGGAGTGCCGATCAAATTCTCGTGCTCGAGCACGGACAGATCGTGGAACGCGGCACGCATTCTCAATTGCTCGCCCACGGCGGCCGGTATTTCGATTTATATACGCGCCAGGCAGGATTCGAAGCGAACCGGTTTCTCAATCCTGGCGAGAAAGAGGCCGAGCCGGAAATCACGCCCGGAGAAAAACTTAAAGAGGGGCGCGAGGGTCTTGGAGAAGTTGCGCGAGACCTGCTGGGGTTTAGTCGGACGTCGCGGAGCTAGACCTCGATCGAGAAAGGCGTAAAGTCCGTATCGAAATCGTAATAATCTTCCTGCTCAGCTCGCTTCAGGAATCCCACCACTTGATAGGTGAACGGCGTCACTATCGCTTCCCAAAGTACCTTGATGATGTAATTACTCATCATGACTTGCAGCACCAACTGATTCTGCCAGACTCCGAGGAAAGCCATCGGATAAAAGACCAGCGAATCGACACCCTCGCCGACGATCGTCGAACCGATCGTTCGCGCCCAAAGGTAACGTCCGCTCGTTTTGATCTTCATCTTGGCGAGCACGTACGAATTCGCAAATTCTCCAACGAAAAAAGCAGCGAGTGACGCGAACACAATACGCGGTGTCTGACCGAAAACTGTCTCGTAGGCGCGCTGGTCATTCCATCCCGTAGCGGCTGGTAGAGTCACGACGACCCAACTCATGAATGACGCAAAAATGATTGCGCCGAATCCGGCCCACACGACCTTTCGTGCGCGCGCATAGCCGTATACCTCCGTCAACACATCATTAAAGATGTAGCTTATCGGGAAGAAGAGGACGCCCGCGCCAAAGGTGAATCCCCAAACGGTGCAAACCTTAGCCGCGCCGATGATGTTCGAGCACAGCAGGATCGTGACGAACAGCGCCATCACGAGGTCGTAATACTTAAAGAGCCGTCGCCGGATCTTAGACATCTTGCTCCTAAAAAACACCTATCGTAGCACGCCTCTTTCTTGATCAAGGATATAGAAGGCCTATGCTGCGATATCGCGCTTCAATGAGATTAACTTGAACAAATCGGAGCGGGTAAGGATGCCGAGCAAAGTGCTGTTCTGCACAATCACTGCCGTGGAGCAGTTTTGCGACATGAGCAGGCGCAGAGCATCCGTGGCGTCAACGTCAGGGGCGAGCACACAGTAGGTCGATGGATCGGAGAGATAACCGCCGATTTTGGTCGTAGGCCAATCGTTGGGCGGCACACCCTTGATGGATCGTACGTCGATCATTCCGATGAACCGATTTAGCTCCAAAACGGGAAATACTCGGTAGTGGTAGTGAAACACGTAGTCATTCACAAGCTGCGAAATCGTCATGGACGTGTTGACCGCTACCGCCGGCGCCATAATCGCTCGCAGCTTGGTATTTTGAAGCCCCACCCGAAGCTCGAATGATTTGTATTCGTTTTCTGCCGAGCTCTTCAGGAACAGACCGATCAGCAACAGCCACACACCGGGAATGACATGCATCATGAGAGCGGAGACGAGGCCGAATGCCATGAGCGTCATTGCAAAGATCTCACCGATGCGGGCCGCGGATTTCGTCGCCTGCTGCAAGTTGCCTGTGCGATGCCATATATACGAGCGCAGCACTCTCCCGCCGTCAAGCGGGAATCCTGGAATCAGATTAAAGGCGGCCAGCAGGAAGTTAACGTAATAGAGGTAGCGGATCATTTCCACCACCATCCGATCGAGAGAGTCTCTTACGAAGTATGCGATCGTGAGAAAAACGAGGCCCAATCCAAGGCTCGAGAGCGGGCCGGCAATGGTCGTCAGGAATTCGGCTTTCGGAGTGCTCGAGTGGGCCTGAGCCATTTCCGAAACACCACCGAATATGAAAAGCGTAATCTGACGAACTCCAACTCCCAGCCGCCGCGCGACAAAGCAGTGGCTAAGTTCATGCAGCAGCACGCACGCAAATAGGCCTAGAGAGCTGAGAGTACCAGCGATCCAGTATGTGAATGCAGAGTAATCCGGAACTTGTAACGGATAGTACCCGGATGACAGGGTCCACGCGAAGAGCAAGAACGCGATAAACCAAGACTGATCAATCCGGATGCGAATGCCCCCGATGGAGAAGGCATTTATTGCAGCCACACAGCCTCCATTCGGAGGGTGCTGCAAGTTGGGGACCTTAAAAGCCGCGGATTTCCCGGATAACGCAGAATTACCAAATTACGGGAATCCTTACCCAATCAGCTGCCGCAAGACGTACTGCAAGATCCCGCCGTTGCGGTAATACTGGATTTCGTATGGTGTGTCGATCCGCACGCCCGCCTGAAAACGTTCTTCTTTTCCATTCTCTGTTCGGACGCGTACAGTCACGAGCATTCCCGGGTGAAGACCGGCGGCTATACCGTCGATGTCGAAAATCTCAAAGCCGGTCAGGCCAAGGCTTGCGGCACTCTCTCCTTCTTTGAACTGCAACGGAAGGATGCCCATGCCGACGAGATTGCTCCGGTGAATACGTTCGAAGCTTTCAGCCAGAACCGCCTGGACGCCCAATAATCTCGGACCCTTCGCTGCCCAATCCCGCGACGAGCCAGAGCCATATTCTTTTCCCGCGATCACGAGCAGCGGCACGCCTTCTTTTTGATACTGCATCGCTGCGTCGTAAATCGTGGTCTGTGTGTTATCCGGCAAGTGCACGGTCCAGCCACCCTCGGTGCCGGGCGCCATCTGATTTCGCAGACGAATGTTTGCAAATGTTCCCCTCATCATGACTTCGTGATTGCCGCGGCGTGCACCGTACGAGTTGAAATCTTTCGCAGCTACGCCATGGGCGATCAGGTATTTGCCTGCAGGACTCTCCAGCTGAATCGAACCTGCAGGCGAAATGTGATCCGTTGTTACGGAATCGCCGAGTACGGCGAGGGCGCGCGCTCCACGGATATCCCCCAACGGTGGTGCGTGACGGGGCATGTTTTCGAAGTAGGGTGGCCGTTTGACGTAAGTGGAGCTGTTATCCCACCGGAAAATCTCGCCGGATGGAGCTTCAAGTCGCTGCCATCGTTCATCGCCTTGGAGCGATTCTTCGTACGCCTTCCTGAACATCTCCGCCCGGACGGATGAATTGATCGCTGTCATGACTTCTTGTTGCGAAGGCCACACATCCCGCAGGTAGACAGGCTGTCCTTTTCTGTCATGTCCCAGCGGTTCACTCTCCAGGTCGATGTCCATTGTGCCTGCAAGTGCATAGGCAACCACTAATGGCGGCGAAGCGAGGTAGTTCGCGCGAACGAGCGCATTGATCCGACCTTCAAAATTACGATTGCCGCTCAAGACGGCAGCGACGACCAAATGATTGTCCTTCACCGCAGAAGCCACGGGCGGAGGGAGCGGGCCGCTGTTCCCTATGCAGGTCGTGCAGCCGTAGCCAACAAGATGGAAACGCAGCGTCTCCAAATACGGCATCAACCCGGTGTCCTTAAGATAATCCGTAACGACACGCGAGCCCGGGGCCAGGCTTGTCTTTACCCAGGGTTTTACTTCCAGACCACGTTCGACGGCTTTCTTCGCCAGAATTCCGGCGGCAATCATTACGGCCGGATTTGATGTATTCGTACAGCTCGTAATCGCCGCGATGACAACGGAACCGTGATGCAGGTCGTATTTCCTGCCGTCGTCGGTGACCTCAACGCGTGAGACCGGCATTGCTTGCTTTGTAACCATTGCCGGCAGCGCTTCTTGAAATGCCTGTTTGGATCTGGCCAGCGGCACACGGTCCTGCGGCCGGCGTGGGCCCGCAAGACTGGGTTCGACGGTAGACAGGTCCAGATCGAGCGTGTCGTTGAAAACGGGATCGTCCGTGGATTCCGTGCGAAACAGACCTTGCGCTTTCGCGTACGCTTCAACGAGCTTGACGTGTCGCGGATCACGTCCGGTAAGGCGGAGGTAACTAAGCGTTTCGGAATCGATCGGGAAGAAACCGATCGTTGCGCCATATTCGGGCGCCATGTTCGCTATCGTTGCGCGATCCGCGAGGCTGAGGCTAGCGAGCCCAGGCCCGTAAAACTCTACAAATTTTCCGACCACACCTCTTGCGCGGAGCATCTGTGTCACAGTGAGAACGACGTCAGTTGCGGTCGCGCCCTCCGGCAATTTTCCATGGAGTTTGAATCCCACAACGAGTGGAATCAGCATCGATAGAGGCTGTCCGAGCATCGCTCCTTCTGCCTCAATGCCTCCAACACCCCAGCCGACAACGCCAAGGCCGTTGATCATCGTTGTATGTGAGTCTGTTCCGACGAGCGTGTCGGGATAGGCGAGGGTGCGTCCGTTCTTTTGGTCAACGTAAACCGTTTTAGCAATGTACTCTAGATTCACCTGATGCACGATTCCGACATCAGGCGGCACAACGCGGCAATTCTGAAATGCCTTCTGTCCCCATTTCAGAAAAACGTATCGCTCTCGGTTACGTTCGAGCTCGCGATCGGCATTGAATGCGAACGCGGCGGGTGTGCCGAATTGGTCGACTTGCACGGAATGATCGATGACAAGATCGACCTGCTGAAGCGGATTGATTTTCTTGGGGTCCCCACCCATTTCTTTGATTACGTCACGCATCGTCGCGAGGTCTACGATTGCAGGAACACCAGTGAAGTCCTGCATCAACACGCGGGCGGGCCGAAACGCGATCTCTTTTGCCGACTGTCTCGCAGCGCCTGCTGCCATGGCCCGAATGTCGTCCGCTGTGACTGTCACACCGTCCTCGAAGCGCAACAGGTTTTCCAACATGATTTTCAACGAAAACGGCAATCTCGAAACGGGTCCTGCGCCGGCCCTTTCGGCTTGTTCGAGGGAGAAATAATCGAATTCCGATTCCAGCTTCAGCGTAGATTGCGAATTAAACGTGTTCATAGCGGAAAAAGTTTAGCATCCTCGGTTTGCTGTTCGATACCAATGAGGGCGGTATAGACTCACTTTATGGTTTTCACCAAGCGTCTGCGCGACGGAGTGCGTCGCGGGGAAATTACTTGCAGCGTCCGAATCTGGACTCGTCCTCACGTCAAGGTAGGGGCTCGTTACCCTATGGAAGAAGGAGAGATCGAGGTGGAGTCGATCACGCCGATCGGATTTCCTGATATCACTCCGGCGTTGGCTCGGGAGTCCGGCTTCCTGGGTGTCCTTGATCTGCTTAAGGTTGCGAAGCACGGCAGGGGCGAGAATATCTATTTAGTCCGCTTCCACTACGTGCCTCCACGAAAGAAGCGCGCAGGTCAGTCACGAGCCTACTGAAACGCCCAGTAACTTGCCAATGAGATACGTGACGCCTGCGGCAAGCGCGCCGATGCCCAGCATACGGAAACCGCTGAAGAAAAAATTTCGGCCGGTGAAGAGTGAAATCAGACCTCCCACGATGAACAGGGACACGCCGCACAATACGGCACTGGTGACAAAGGCGGCATTGCCGCTCGTGATCAAATAAGGAATCACTGGAATGGCAGCGCCGAATGCGAAAGCGATAAATGAACTTGCAGCTGCCAGCCACGGTGAACCTAGACCCGACGGATCCAGACCAAGCTCCTCGCGTGCGAGCGTGTCGATGGCTGTCTGGGGATTTGAGATAATACGCTTCGCCAGTTCTTCGGCTTCATCTTTGGGTACACCCTTGGCCTGATAAATGAGTGAAAGCTCTTCTCTTTCCTCTTCCGGCGCCATTTCCAGCTCTTCGCGCTCGATGGCGATCTGCTGCTCATAAACTTCCCGCTGCGACTGCACCGAAACGAATTCGCCGGCGGCCATCGACGAGGCTCCCGCGAGGAGGCCGGCGATACCTGCCAGCAGAACGAAACGCGGTTCTGCATTCGCGCCGGCAATTCCCATCACTAAACTAAAGTTGGAGACGAGCCCGTCATTTGCTCCGAAGACAACAGCGCGAAGGCTGCCACCGTACCCGGTCCGATGCCATCCCTCGAGTTCGACGATCGATTCCGGCCGGTCCTCGCCTTTGTTCTGCATTGCGCGAAGGGTGCGCATGTGGCTGCGTTCTTCGGCAGGAAGACCTGCGGCTTCCACTTGTCCGCGATAAACATCCTGATCACGAGATTCCAGACCGCTGACAACCGGAAGGACGTGCTGCGTGCCGAAACGCCGGGACAGCCATCCCAGGATGAGCACGCGCCAACTGGGTGAATATAAAGGTACCGTTTCGCCGTTGCTCTTTAGAAGCCGAGCCCATCGCGTGGCGTGCCGCTCTTCTGCCTTCGCCAGCTTTTCGAAGATTTCGGCGCGTGCGGGGTCCTTTTCCGCGTTGGCGAGCGCGCGATAAAGCGCAATACCATCTTGCTCGCGAAGAAAATTGTCCGCGTAGCGTTTGAGGTCCTCTGTGGTTGGCTTCACAAGACTACTGTATCAAATGCTAGTTTCACCCGCCGGTTCAGTTCCAGGCCGGTAGCAATAACATGCGGAGAGGAATAGAAGCGCCGTTAGAGCGGCTAGAGGTACACGCGCTCGGCTCGCCGAAGATCACGATAGCGTTCAAATGCGCGCCGTTCATCTTCCAGTCCCAGCAAAGACTTGAGAGTGCTTCCGCGAAACGTATGGCCTAGAATACGCGTCGCGTTACGGAGGATGAACAAAGGATTGCGTTGCATTGCCACCGGGACATGGCGAAGCTTTATCCAACGCTCGGCTCTCCAGCGCATGAATTCCACCTCCATAGCGGTCATGTATTCGGTGCGCACTACCGCGGTTGTTCCGTCATATTCGTTGAGCCTTTCGTTGATTATCAGATTGCGTTCACGAAAATCGTTCGTCATCGGAGTTCGAGGGTAGGGGGTTGGATGTTGGATGTATGGCCAATCGACATAACGACGGGCAAATTCTAAATTGGCCTCGATGGATTCGGGCGTGTCCTCGGGATTCCCAACTATCAAGCCGCCGACAACATACATCTTATTCCGGTGGATGTAGTCGATCGCCTTAATGGTGGCGTTACTCTTGCGATCGTCCTCACGTTTTGTGTTCTTGGAAGTAGCGCGCAGGAACGCCAGGTCCTTTTCCAGGATGTTTTCAATTCCCAGGAACACGTAACGAAATCCGGCTTTGCGCATCAACGGAGCAAGAGTGTCACCGTGATTAGCAATAGCTGAAGTCATCGCCTGGACGGTGTAATCAATCGAGTTTAGTCCCGCATCGATAATTGCTTGGCATAGAGCTTCAAACCGCCGCACGTTCAGCGTTATGTTATCGTCGACAATAAAAACGGCTCGGGCGCCATTATCTCGGGCATCGCGGATATCCGACAGCACGCGATCGAATGAATATGTGTGGAAATTTCGGCCGCGCATCTCGATTATCGAGCAGAAGCTACAATCGAACGTGCAGCCTCGCGAAGTCTCTACGACATCTACTTGCCTTCCAAGAAGTGTGTAATCGCGCAACACGCGGACTTTGCGATTGGGTAGCTTTATGTCTCCGTTTTGAAGGCTGCTGATAGCGCGTTCAGGATTATGAATGACTCGTCCGTTTCTCCGGTACGATAGTCCGGCAATGCTGTCGTACACGCCGCCGGTTTCGATTGCCCGCAGAAGCTCTCGGAATGTGATTTCGCCCTCGCCTCGCACGACGAAGTCCGCTGCGAATGAGTCATCAAAATACTCCTCCGGCGCCAAGCTCGGGTCGTAGCCTCCCGCAACGATTCGCACGGAAGGAACCAGCTCTCTTACGAACGCAACGATCTTCCTCGCCGTTTCGCGCTGGAACGTCATTACAGATAAACCCAAAACGTCGGGTTCCATTTTGCGAACGAGCCGTTCGACTGTTTCCCGTACTCGCTGTTGCACGAGGATCAGATCAGCGATGGCAACCTCATGATGAGGATCAACATTACCCGCAAGGGAACTTAGTGCGCCATTCGGCATTCGGACGACAACTTCCGGCATGTGCTCAAAAGAATCCGGCATAGAGAGAAGGAGGATCTTCACTTGTAGCCTCCGTTCGTGGCGAATCTCGTCCAATTTGTTCTTAACATCACTTCTGAGAGATACAAAACGGTTTTGTCGGATTGTTGTGTCCTACTTGAAGCTTTATCGAGCATCAGCGCGTTTGGGCGAGCTTCACCCGGCGATTCAGCTCCAAATCCGGTTTCGAGAGTTCGAGACTCAACGGCAAAGGCACTTGTTCGAGCCCGTATTGTTTCTTTCGTAGATCACGATAATCAAAAAACGAATCGAGACGTACCCGGCCGAAGCCACCGCACATCGGGTGGGTCCTTCGCATGGCTTCAAAGCGGCTGAAAAGAGGAAGACCGAGAGAAAACACTAATGCGCCCAAAGCGCCCATTGTGGGGGGCCGATGGGTCTTCAGGGACGTGGCGACAAGATGCGGGGTGGAATAAAAGCGGCGGTAGCAGAAAAACAACAGGTCGACCAGTTCGCGATCTGATAAGTTCGGGTGGCGCCAGACCGGTACCGTCGCGTCAAATCGGTCCAGGTTCTGTTCCGTGATGTAACCGGCGGCGAGGAAGTCATCGTACTGTTCGGTGCCGGGTGCGGGAGTCAAGATATAAAACGAAGCTACATCCGGATTTAACTCGCGGAGTACATGCAGATGTTCGCGAATCGTTCCAGCCGTGTCGTCCGGAAAGCCAATAATGTTTGAGAAGTGGCTGAAGATGGCGTATTTCCGGCAGAGCGTAACAATCTCGCTGTAAGCCGATGGGTGATTTTGCGCTTTGCGGGCGGCTAACAGGGTCTTCCGGTTGAACGATTCGACTCCCACAAACATTTCAAAACAGCCCGCTCGCCTCAACAAGCTGACGAGTTCTTCCTGCTTTGCGACCTGCGTATCGCACTGCACAAAGAATGGTATTCCGATGTTTTCCTCAATCATCTGTTCCAACAATTCTTTCGCCTCAGCGTACTTGTTGAAATTATCCGAGGTGAACATCACGAGCTCAACGCCGGCGGCCTTCGCATTGCGAAGACTTTCCATCGTGGTCTCGATGGATTGGCTGCGAACCTGTCGGCCGGCGATCTTGATAACCGAGCAGAAGTTGCAGGTGAAAGGACAGCCCCGGGCAGGGTAGATGCCGAGCATCGGCGCGAGGTACCGGCGTAGATCGCGTTTTGACGGGGGAATCAACACGGGCGATTGAAGTTGTTCGGCCCATCGGCGTTCCCGGCCATATACGGGCTC
>DATFXZ010000176.1:0-4623 GCA_035315305.1 Terriglobia bacterium
AGGTCGCCTGAAGCCCGTTCCACGCGATCCAAGTAGTCCTGTTTGCTCAGGTAACGCTCAGCGATCGAGAGCCGGCTATCGCCGGACTTCTTCCTCTCCTCGGGCGTTTTAGCGAATGGCTCGAAAGAACCGACGAGGCCCGCCAGATATTCGAGATTCGGTAGCGGAGGCACGTGGAGGTTCCACCCCGTGTATGTTCCAATTGGCACAGCCAGTTCGGGAATCCGTATTCCCGACACATCGTTGCCATCAACATCTACCTGTGGAACGAGGACGGTCAATTTTTTGCCCAGCGTCGGCGGTTCCTTCGTGATGATCCGTGTCCGCTCGTAATCCGAGCCGTAGTCCATCGTCCAAACACTCGGCATGTAATCGGGGAACGAAAGTGATGGGATCTTTGGGAAGTGCACCGAGGCTCTGGGCACCAACTCACCCTTGGTCAGCGTTGGATAGCGCGAGGCCGGTGGTTTCGCGGCTGCTCGGACCCAATCGTCCAAGTCCAGCAGTAAGGCGCGCAACGCCCAGCGTTGCTGCGCGAAGTTAATGGCGTATTGATAGCCGCGTGAGTAAAAGGGTCCGCTTGAGTAAAGAGGTCCGGCCGAATGCGGCGTGCCGGCGATAAAATAGAGTCGTGAAGTGGCCGCCAGCGATATGTCCCTTTTGCCGTCGTCACTAGTGTGGGTGAGCGAGCCGGCTCGCGCCCAGTATTCGGTGGACGAAAATGTATAGAAGATCTTGGGAGCTACGTGGGCCTTCATAGCGTTCACCAAGAGTCCATCATCATTGAACGGTGGCAAATCCACTGGACGGAGGATTGAAAGTACGGAATTTCCCGCTTCTCCCGGCATGGCGAACCGGTGATTGAAGCTCCCGGCGCCGGCGCCAGCCGACGAGATCATTAGGCCATCGAAGACCATACGCCCCTTTTCGTCACCGTTAAATCCATCTCCGACGAACTGTCTCAGCAATCGGCCGCTCTGAGAGTAGCCAAAGCCAATCACTCGCTGAACGAGAGCGGGGTCCTCTCTAAGAGTTCCGCCCTTCGGCCCATACTTCAAGTACGATACGAAGTCGCGGATCGCCGCCAGGCCGAGACCTGCAACGGGTGAATTCTTAGCGCGATAGATTACGTCGTAGATTCCCGGTTCCACGCCACCGTTCAACTCGACCGAACAGCCATCGACCTCAAATTGCCAGCGTCGATGGGGCAACACTTGCGCGGCATCATCGATTCGAGAACGGAACGTGAGTTCTGCCTCACCGTCATTCTTGATCGCCGCGCAATAGAACAACGGAAAAGTGATGTCCTCAGAACGTTGCCGGTCCTCGATATGACTCTGGCGCACAACGCCGTCAACCGGCGCGAGCGGGGCCCGAAATGTCAGTCCCTGCAAGGGATGAACGTCGAACTGCCATCCGAGAAACGCCACACTAAAACCCTGCTCCAATAGAAACTGATCGCCGAGATCCCAATTTTCCGGGGACAAGTCTTGCTGGACAGCGCCACTCATCAAGCCGAGCGCCTGATCACGTCCACGATTGACGATTTCTAGGAAGACTGTCCCACGTGTCTTCGAAAGCGCCTTTGGTCGGAAGTACAAAAGATCTCCTGAAACTTCCACCAGACCATTCGTGCTTTTGGGCGCAAAATTAATGTCCGCTATACGCGCATTGGCAACTAACGTGGCATCCACCGCGAAGAACGCACGTCCGATGATCCGTTCATAAGTGCCGAAGTCGTCGCGACGCTGAACTTCGATACGACGTAGCTCGGCGCAGAGCGGAGTGGTTTGCATCAACATCAACGCAACTGATCCCAGAAACAGTAGTTGCGAACGTCTGAACAAGATCAAAGTGCCCCTCATGCGGACCTCCCCGATTCCGGTTTTGCCCCAGCATTATCTAGTCGAATCGAATCATTGCCCAATCGCGATCGGCAAGAAGTTTGGTAGATAACTGGCGCGGTACTCAGAGAGCCCGTTTCCAGTACTCCCTTTCAAACCGTGCTTGCGGTTTCCCGCACACGGCTTACCCAGAATCTTCGCTGTGTGGCGTGCGCAGGATAACACACGCGAGTAGCTAAACAATGAAGGACAAGAGCATAAAGACGCAGCGCGGGCCACTCATCATGATCGGGCAGTTAAGAGACCCCAGCTTAACGAAGTGCTTGAAGACTGTCTCCACCCCCATGCGTCGTGCATTTCCGCGTTGCTTCGCTGCAAACTGTCCGGTCGTTTTCTGAACGTCATTGAATCGCGATCGGCGGCGCTGGGTCGTGGCCGCATTCCGTGCGCCTTCGAGCTGACGCAATCACTCGCTCAGGCACGGTGAAAATTACGGACTTTGGCCTTGCAAAAGCGTTTGACGAGCGATCCGCGCGTGAAAGGTTAATGCTCGAGCACTGGCTCGCACACATGGCACCCCGGCACCGCAAGTCGACCAATCAAAGCTGGTCTGGGCGCCGCCGTCGGTATGACGCATTCCATCGGCGGCACCCCTCTGTACTTTCGCCCAGCAACGATTCCGGAATCTTGCTTAATCGTATTAACCCGTCTTCATTGCGCTGCACCAATTGCCCCCTTATAAACCAGACGTAAAATCGTTCGGGCCGAACGCGTTTTACAAACGTGTCACTGCGCCGTAATCGAAGCGATAAGGCCTGTGTTAGGTTTCCTACGATTCGCAGGGGTCTTTCGCCGCACAAATCAATGGAGGCATGCATATGTGTGTTCGCCGGATGAGCCGAGTGTTCGGGATCATCGTGTCGTTTTTGTTTTCCACTGCTATCGCGTTTGGTCAGAACCTGGAGATCCACTACATCAATGTCGGCTGGGGAGACTCGATCATCGTGAAAGGGCCGTGACGGCACAACCGTGTTGTTGGAGGCGGGAAACACGGGGATGGGGACAAGGAGAGTCGTACTTTATCTTCAGTCCATCGGAATTCAACCGGCCAACGGGCTCGATTACATGATCGGCGGCCACCAGCATTGCGATCACATCGGCGGATTGGACGAGGTGATCAATGCGGGATACGACGTCCGCATTCAGAGCTACTACAACGGTTCGTCCTACCAATCGAGCTGCGTTACAAGTTGGAATGCCGCTGCAGCGGGGACCACGGCGGGCGCGCCGGTAGTGCCAACGGTGGGGAGCCAAATCCCGCTTGGAAACGGAGCGCGACTGGTTTTCGTCGCCGTGAACGGGAGCATTGCTGGCGGAGGTACGGTTTCGGTCTCTGACGAAAATGATCGTTCGATTGCGGTTCTCGTCCAGTACGGCGGCTTCGACTGGCTGTGGGCAAGCGATCTTGGCGGAGGCAGTATCGATAACGCGTGCACTGGCCGCTCTACCACTCAAGTGGATGTAGAGACTGCCGTAGTGCAGGCGATTTCCCCTGGAGGCGCGTTCCCGTTAATCAGCAGCGGCGGCATTGATGTGCTGCACGTCAACCATCACGGTAGCGAAAGCAGCACGAACATGAACTGGATGAATTACTCCAAGCCGGCAGTAGCCGTTATAGCCACTGGAGCCGGCCAATCTGATGGCTGGGATTTCGCGCGGAAAAACGTTCTCGAAAACGTTTTGCTCGCGCAGGCTGCGGCGTGCATCACGGTTCCAGCAGCGTTCGTTGTCCAGAGCGAGGAGGGATCGGCAGCGGGTTCGCTGACGAGCTTTGCGGGCTATAGCGTGGGAAATATCCAGATTACGACCGATGGATTGAGTACATTCACCCTCGCTGCCGATGGACTGGTAAGCGAGGGCCCGAACGAGGTTGCCGACGCCGGACTGCCGCGCACGTTTCCTCTCGATGACGGTGCTGGGGGAATCGACACGGTTCCGCCAGTCACCTCGATCACTGCTCCGCTGAACGGCACTACGGTTTCAGGTACGAGTACCGTGAACGCGACGGCCAGCGATGACGTAGCGGTGGCCCGAGTAGAGTTCTGGCTTGATGGCGCACTCCAGAGCACCGACCTGACCTCTCCCTACTCCTGGAGCTGGAACACAACAGCGTCGTCGAATGGACCGCATACGTTAGAGACGAAGGCCTTTGACGTGGCTGGTAATCAAGGCAGCTCCACTGTTGTCTCAGTCACTGTTGACAATACCTCTGCTAGTGGATTGGATATTTCCAACTGGGAATTGGTTCAGGCGAATTCTGCAAACACCTACAACCTGCCGCCAGGCACCATCATTCCTGACAACGGCTATGTTGTGATCGGGCGTAACGCCACTAAGACCGCGTTCGAGGCATTCTGGGGAAACGCCCTGCCAAGCAACGCTGTCTACATCAATTCCGGAGGAGCATTTCCAGTAATCAACGGTTCGGAAAACTACACGTTGTATAACGCAGCCGGTGTGGAGGTTGATGGGACGACCATCAGCATGGCTTCCTCGGCGGGCCAGAGTATCCAACGCAAAGATCCGTGCCTACCCGCGAACCAAGCCGCCAGCTGGAACGTCCTGTCTTCTTCATCAGCGAGTCCTGGATCGGGAGCCGGACTGGGCTGCGGCATAGGGGTAGTGATTAATGAATTCTCCGATGCCTTGGGAACCGGCAACTTTGTTTACGAATTTGTCGAACTTCACTACGACCGGTAAGTGAGGAACAGCTGCGGTT
>DATFXZ010000177.1:0-3965 GCA_035315305.1 Terriglobia bacterium
GACAGAACCATCACCGGAACCATCAACGGCGGCGGCCCCGATTTCGATCTGCGGACGCTGAACGGCAACATCTATATCCGGAAAGGCAAGTAGGAGAAGCTAGCGCGAAACGCGAATCCTGCCATCGAGACGGGGCGCAACGGTTCCCAAACGCGCGATGTGCTCTGCAAAAGCGTCCCGCATCAGAATGCCGGTATCTTCTACATCGATACCATCTGCGAATTCCGTATAACCGTCACCGCCTCCGAGGAGGAAGTCATTCGTGGTGACAGAGTAGAAGTCCTTGTCGCGGATCGGCGTACCATCCTCCAGTCGCGCCGACAACAGTCTCTTTCCTTCCGGCTTCGTCACATCGAGCTTAATGCGAAGGCCGCTGACACTCATGACTGATCTGCCGAGGATGCGTTTGATTTGAGATCCGCTCAGCCGCATCGTCACGAGAGTTGTTTCCGATGGAAGGACGTCCAGCACAATCTGGCTGGTAATCGGACCTTTGCGGATGCCGGCTTGAGGATCCGCGGCGTTGATCAACGCGATCTTCGTGCGTGTTTTGGCTCGTACAGAATCCGCCAGCAGATTTCCAATGTGAGACTCCTGGGCCGTTGAAAGCGAAAAATCACCGGCCGCATGACCGAGAACTTGCTGCAAGCCCTTGTTCAGCTTCGCTTCGAAAGGTTCGAGGAGTTTAAGAATGGATGGATCAGGCTCAACATCTTCAAGCGAAATCAAGCGGCTTTCGATTCGATTCAATTTGCCGTCACTGAAAGTCAGGTCGACTTTACCTGCGTATTTCCCGAATTTGCCTGCGCTCACAATCGTTGTCGGGCCGATGCGCACGGGCAATTCAGCATCGTCATGGGCGCCGATAATCAAACGGATTTCCGGAAAAGCGCGAGCCAGACGTTGCTCGACGGAGCGTGCCACGTTTGTCAGGAGAATGATGCAGTCGGCGCGATCGCGAACGCGCGGCAAAACACTCTCGACGGTCCTGACGGCATCCGCCACATCTACATACTTTACGTTTTGAGGGCGGCCGGTGCGGCTTAGATCTTCGGTGGTGAGTCCGATCACGGCAATTCGAACGTCCTGTGCATTGAAAATGGCTGCAACCTGAATTTCACCTATAGGTGAGTCCGCGTTTGCAGACAGCATCGGGAAGTTCGCTTCCCGCGCTCGGGCGGCCAAGACATGAATTCCAAAATTGAAGTCATTTGTACCAACGGCTGCGGCGTCGTAACCGATCGCATTCATGACCTGAACGACCGGCACGCCAAGGAACATGTCGGAAACCAGTGTCCCCGAAAACATTTCCCCCGCATCCAGCAGTAGATCGGGCTTCACCTCCCGGACGGACGTTGCCAATCGCGCGCTGCCCGCTGCGTCCGGTCCCGCCAACACATGGCCACGAATATCGTTCGTGTGCATGATGACCACATGTGTTTCCGTTGCGCCGTAAAGGCCGGCTGCTAGGCAAACAAGGACGAGAAGTACTCGAACTAGGGCGGAATTCATTACGCGCAATTGTACCTTATCGCTTCTGCCATCACCACAAAGGGAAACCGGACCTAACCCTTTCGCGCAGATTTTCGTTTCTTTTCAGACTTATTCGTGATGCTGAGGTCCTTGCGATGCTGGATGATAATGGAATCGAGCTTTTGCTGAACTTCCCGCAACAGTCGCGGTGGGTCGACGCCTGGAAAATTCCGGTCGACATGCTCCTCCACGATATCGACAAGCGCCAGAAGTTCAGCCATCGATAAATCCGTTTTCATTTTGTAAATGCGTCCAAGTTTACTACGTTACTATTGATTTTGAGAGGTGCTTATGACGAGCAAAACCGTTCTCGGATGCCTGACGGTTCTCTGTCTGGCCGCCAGTCCGGTTGCTGGATTGGCACAACGCGCCGGTGTTCAAGTAGGAATTACCCAGTCCCCGTTTACACTCGCGCCGATGCAGAACCCCGTTGGTGGAATGCGAGGCTCATTTAACCTGGTTCCGACCTTCGTGCCGCCGCCAACGACAATCGGGCCGATCGTACCGCTTGTTCCAAACTTTCCGACGGTCATCGTTCCCAATCAAGTCCTTGTTCCGGGCCAAACGTTCTTTTCAGGACAACCATTTTTGCCGCCGCCGGTGGTGAATCCCGGGTCGTCGATCTTCTTTCCGGCAAATCCGATTCAGCCGAGCTTGCCCTTCGTTTCAAATCCCATTCAGCCGGCGCCGTTCGTGCCGGGTGTTGGTTCTGTTTTTCCTCCTGTGGGTATGCCTCGAGCCGAAGTGCTCCGCCAGTTCGGACCGCCATCGGTGACTGTTATTACCAGTACAGGTGAGACCATGTTTTTTCCGGGCGGCGGGACGGTGACCATTCAGAATGGCCAAGTTGCCGGCCCAAGGTGAGATTGTCAACTGCTGCCGATGCCCGCGCCTGGTGGAATATCGGGAAGCTGTAGCGCGCGACAAAGTTAAACGTTTTCGCGATTGGGAGTACTGGGGACGGCCTGTCCCAAGTTTTGGACCAATTGGAGCGAGGCTTCTGATCATCGGCCTAGCTCCAGCAGCTCATGGCGGAAACCGAACCGGACGCATCTTCACGGGCGACCGTTCCGGCGATTGGCTGTATCGAGCTCTCTACAAGTTTGGTTTTGCGAATCAACCAACGTCGGTAAGCCGCGGGGATGGCCTACGGCTCATTGACTGCTACATCACGGCCGCAATTCACTGTGCTCCTCCCGACAACAAACCTTTACCGGCCGAATTCGTAAACTGCCGGCCCTACCTTCTGGATGAATTACAGCAATTGAAGAAGGTTCGCGTTGTTGTGGCGCTGGGTCTGATCGGTTTCAAAACCTATTTCATTGCGAGAAAACAACTCGGGTGGAAAAATCCGTCGCCGCTTCCAAGCTTTGGACATGGCATGGCGGCGAAGCTCGAAGACGGAGTGACGGTTATTAGCTCATATCACCCGAGCCAGCAAAACACTCAAACAGGAAAACTAACGGAGAGCATGTTTGATGATGTGTTCCGGAGGGCGCGCGAAATTCTAAAAACCACAGAGACACAAAGACACAGAGAAAGCCCGCGTTAATCTGTTCGCGGGCTTTCTCTGTGTCTTTGTGTCTCTGTGGTTTTCACTAGTCGAATTCGTCTTCTTCCCACCGAATATTGCAGACTGCACACGTCCACCAGTTTTTTTCCCAATGTCCGAGGTAGGAGACCGTGTGCTCGGCTCCGCAACGCAAGCATTTCGGCTTCGGCGTAATTTCTACATTCTTGACTTCGCTTTCTGGCATTCCCAATAACTCCCAACTTAATGATGTGAACCTATCCATAGTACCTCATGCAGTAAACTTTCAAGGTCATGTCGAAATCGGCCAGCGTCGCGACCGCCACGCAACGGAGTTATTGGACAGCCATACGTGAAGCGATTCACGGATCGCAGCAGGACTTTACTGAAGGCAGCCTTCGCCGTGCGATCGTCCTGCGCGCAATCCCGATGGTGCTGGAAATGGTGATGGAGTCGCTGTTCGCGGTCGTGGACACATTTTGGGTAGCGCATCTCGGCGCGAACGCAATGGCCACGGTCGGGCTGACAGAATCCGTGCTCATGCTCGTGTATTGCGGAGCGATGGGACTCTCGATGTCCGCTACCGCAATGGTGGCCCGGCGCATTGGTGAAAAGGACTCGAAAGGCGCGGCGGTTGCTGCCGTTCAAGCCATCCTCGTCGGTGTTGTTGCATCCGTGCTGGTTGCAGTTGGCGGCAGCGCAATCGCTCCAAAACTATTGCAAATTATGGGGGCGTCGCCGGACGTCATTGCAATCGGCGGGCACTATGCCGCCATCATGATGGGCAGCACCGTCGCGATCGTCCTTCTGTTCCTGAATAATGGGATCTTTCGGGGGGCTGGAGACGCCGCGATCGCGATGCGTGTGCTTTGGCTTTCAAATTTCATCAATTTGCTGCTTG
>DATFXZ010000178.1:0-4529 GCA_035315305.1 Terriglobia bacterium
TTCCGGCGCTTGTTCCTTCGACGGCGAACGTGTCGGTGCCGGTCATGATCCAATTAAACATGGCGTAGTCGTGGAGAATGTGCTCGATGAGGCCGCCGAAATCGCTGAAGAGCTGACCGATTTGTTTCTTACCGGTCGCCAGACCCCATTTAGGAAAGAAGACCTGAGCATCCTCGGCAAATAGCTCGAGGATGCTCGCACCGGTCGAGGTCACACCATGATTATCGAAGGCCTTCAGGTACTCCAAAGCGACCGATTTGCGCTGCTCGTCGGTCATTGTCTGTTTCGTGACGGCCATATTGCAATCAGAGAGGAATGCGACTTTTGTTCTTCGCCAGCCACTGGTCGAACGTCTGAAGTTGCGGATTCAATTGCCGCGCGACGTCTGCGCTTCGGGCTCCGACGACAGGTTTTTCGAAATCCCGATAGACCTGGAACATATTGCCCATTTCGTCGGCTCCCTGGAAGCCGAAGCCGCGGTAGGTATCCGGTTCGACCGCATTGTACTTAACGCCTCCGATGCCGAGGCCTTTACCGAGCTTGTCACTCATTTCGCTCATCGTCAGGTTCTCGCCGGTGATGCCGACTCTCTTTCCGATATACTGCTGGCCCGCCTTGAAGATTCCATACGCAACTTTGCCGATGTCTTCCGCGGCCATTCCCGTGAGCTTCGCGTTTCCCAACGGGAACGTCCAGCTGTAAACGCCATCGTCACCTTTTTTGGGCGCAAGACCGAACATATAGAGGTTGTCCCAATAAAACGAAGTCACAAGGTAGGTAACCGGTAGTCCTGAGAAATAGGCGTCCGCCTCGGCCTTCGCATCGAAGTGCGGCACTCGATATTTCTCCTGAAGGTACGGCATGCGCTTGTCGCCGGCTTCCATGAATTGGCGCGTGTCCTCCAGAGTTGACCAGATGACGTGCTTGACGCCGACGGCCTTGGCAGCTTCTGCCATATTCTTGGCTTGAGCTTTCTCCTTTTCAGCCGAGAAGTGCTCCCAAAAATTCGTGACGCAATACACGCAGTGAGCGCCCGCAAAAGCTTTTTTGAGACTTTCGATATCGTCGAGATCCGCTTTAACAACTTGTGCACCTTTCGCTGCGAGCGCCTTCGCCTGATCCTTCTCGGGCTTGCGCGTAATGGCGCGAAGGGCGAACCCTCCATCCGGATCACCGAGAATGGCTTGACAAAGCCCGCCACCCTGCGTGCCAGTGGCTCCCACGACTGCAATGATTTTCTTATCAGCCATCGATTATTCCTCCGTTGTATAGATTAACGAGATGCGGGCGCTGCCGCTTGCCCCTGTAGTTCTTTCCGCACAATTTGCGCGCCGGCCGCAAGTGCCGCGAGCTTCATCTTCGCCACCATGCGCGCCAGCGGTTTCATACCGCAGTCGGTGCTAAGTGTGACGCGCTCGGGTGGTACCGCCGCAATGACTTTCCGAATTCTGGCTGCGACCTTTTCCGGCGATTCGATGGCGTTGGTTCGAACGTCCAACACGCCAATCTGCACGTCTTTGTCTTTCGGTAAGTTCTTGAGGAACTCGACGCCTTTCATGTCTCGATTCGCGTAATCCAGCACGAACTGATCGATGCCTTTCGTTTCGAAGAAATACGGCAGGACTCTTTCGTAGCCGTCCGGATAATTTGCGCTCAGGATGTCGTTGCCCCACGCGTTTCCGAAACAGAAGTGCCAGCCGATCTTCGCTTTCACGCCGTCGCAGCATTGCTCAACGACTTCGCGAATCCACTTGTAGTCGTCCTTGTTGTTACTGAACAGAGGCAGCCACGCACCCAGATCCTCAAACTGCAGATACTTCGCTCCGGCGGCAACGAGTTCTTTCATTTCAGCATTGAAGATTGGAGCGAGCGCGAAACTCAACTCTTTATGATCCTTGTAATGTTTGAAATAAACGTGCCACGCAAGGTTGGCGGGACCGGCTCCAACAGAGACTTTTATGGGCGCTTTCGTATGTTTGGCGGCAATCCTGTAGAGATCTGCAAGCCGGATAGGTCCGCGCGAAACGGGGCCGCTGTTGATGACACCACCCCAATCGTCGAGTATTTCTTTCCCCTGACTCGGGCCGGCGTCGACCATCGTCGGATGAGGCTCGCGCGCCGGTTCAAACCCGCCGATGCGCTCGTACATGTACCAGCAGAACGAACCGATGACGCCGACGTAGTCGTCGTACCACATGTTGCCGTCAGTTACGATGTCCAGACCCGCTTCCTCCTGATCACGGATCACCGTCGCAACGGCGTCGTTGTAAGCTTCTTCGTGCTGGACTTCCTTGAACGCTACGCGGATGTCGCGGCCAAGTAATTGGTGTTTGTACCACTGTGGTCTGGGAAAAGAACCCACCATAGTGGTCGGTAAAAGGGTGTCGACGATCTTAATTGGCATTTTTGTTACTCCTTAAAGACGGCGAGTGGCGCTGTTTATGATTTTCAGTTGGCCGCGAATCGCAAATCCTACCTCTTGCCGAATGAACACGTCAAGATGTGCAGACTGTAGGGGCGGTCTATGACCGCCCTCTTGACCCTCCCCGAGACAGCCCAGCATAATCGGGTGCTCGTCCATGACGAGGATTGAATTTATACAAGGAGAGGCTATGCGTTTTATGCGAGCAGTTGCGGGACTCGCGCCAGGATTGTTGCTTCTAGGGGGATGTCAACAACCTGCTGCGGCTCCCAATCAACTAACCACCACTTCAGCACAAACAACTCCAACTCAGACACCCGTTGAACGCGGCAAATACCTGGTAACCGTTGGCGGATGCAATGATTGTCATACTCCGAAAAAATTGGGGCCAAACGGACCTGAACCGGATATGACGCGAGAATTGTCCGGCAACCCTGCGACCGAAAAGGTGACGCCAGTTCCTGCAAAACTTATCGCTCCGGGCAAATGGCTCACTGTGGCGAACAACCATCTCGGCGCGTGGGCTGGACCATGGGGCGTCAGTTTCGCCATGAACCTTACACCCGATAAAGAGACAGGACTCGGAAGCTGGACGCAGGAAATGTTTATCGGCGCGCTCCGAACGGGTAAACATCAAGGGACCGGCCGGCCGATTCTTCCGCCGATGCCGTGGAATTGGTATCGGAATATGACTGACGACGATCTAAAGGCGGTCTTTGCGTATCTGCAGTCACTACCCCCGATCAAGAACCCTATTTCCGACCCGCTTCCGCCGGAAAAAATTCTTCAATGAAGAAATTACTGATGTTGATTCCTGCCTCACTGATTTTGTTCGGGTGCGGCAGTGAAAAAGGAAATGAAATCCCTCCTGCCGTTGACAATGCGCCGGCCGCTTCTCAAGGGCCGACTGGACGAATTCGAGGTGTCGTTCGTCTCAAGGGAGAAGCGCCGACTCCGACGTTCGAACCGGTTGCGGAAAATCAGAACGTTTGTGGCGAGCGTGTGCCCCTCTCACGCCTCACTGTGGGCAACGAGAAAGGCGTTCAGTACGCGTTTGTGTATCCGGATGGCGTTCCAAGTACCGAGAAGGCGCGTCCACGTGGGTCGCTATTGGTAGATCAAAAAAATTGCCAGTATACGCCGCATTCTCTGGTCGTACCGGCAGGCAGTAAGATCGAAATCACCAACAGCGATCCGATTCTTCATAATGTACACGGCCATCAAGTTACGGATCAGGGCAATCAGACGCTGTTCAACATCGCTCAGCCGGTTCGCGGCCAACGAACGTCCGTTGAGACATCGCTCACGCCGGGCATAGTCTTCCTGACGTGTGAGGCGGGTCATCCATGGATGAGCGGTTACGTGTTTATCGCCAATCATCCTTACGTCACTGTCACTCGTGATGACGGGGAATTTGTCATTGAAGGCGTGCCTCCTGGAACGTACCGTATAAAGATGTGGCACGAAGGAGTGGCGCTCAAGCGGAACATGAAAGCCCTACAGCTCTTGGAGTACGAGGAGCCGTATGAGAGCGCGCAAGGCGTGACCGTGCAGGCCAACAGTGACGCAGTCGTGAATTTCGATTTAGTTTTGCGTTCAGGGAGCTAGGTACTAAAAGGAGCTGAAACATATGGGCACTATTCCCGACAATTTCGCCGATCTTTTTCAAAAGAAAACGTTCGCTCAGCTGGCGACACTCATGAGCGACGGGTCCCCACAGGTCACGCCCGTATGGTGTGAATTCGATGGAACCCATGTCGTCATCAACAGCGCCAAAGGCCGCGTGAAAGACCGCAATATGCGACGTAATCCGATAGTTGCACTCAGCATTCAGGACCCGGAAAACCCCTATCGGCACCTGTCGCTGAAAGGAAAGGTGATTGAGATCACTGAAAACGGCGCCGATGCACACATCGATAAGTTGGCCAAGAAGTACATCGGCAAAGATGTATATCCAAATCGCCGTCCCGGCGAGGTGCGCGTTATATACAGGATTCTGCCGGAACAGATTTTCACAAAAATCTGAAAACAGGATCTGAGTTATGAGTGTTGAGTTATGAGTTTTGAGTCATCTACTCATAACTCAACACTCATAACTCATAACTCA
>DATFXZ010000179.1:0-2958 GCA_035315305.1 Terriglobia bacterium
CAGGACGGCTTTCAGAATCGTCTTGCCATTGCGACTCCATAACTCCATTACGAAATACGGCGCTGATTGGTTCGCTAATCGAGCTGGCGTGCAATGTAGACGAGTTTGTCGGGATTGCGGACCACCCGAATGGCCGCAATCTCGTTGCGAGCAATCGTGAACACATACACCAAGTCCAGCTGGCCATCAACATGCACGATACCGGCTAGCAGCCTTAATTTGCGCGTGACCGCATGCTCGAATCAATCTGACGTTTTTTCGGACAGTTGTAGGCTGGGGCGAGCGCCGCGGCTGTCGAAATGAAGGCCGGCATGGAAATTCGCGCGAAGCCAGACACCGATTCCCATGTGAATGAGCCCGGTGGGCTTAACGTAATGGCGAAGCGGCTGCGCACTGCAGGCAATTCGGAGACCGGATGGGTACTCCTGTCCCCGAATTACCTCCGCAAAGATCAATTACTGCTCGACGCTGTCGCTTTTGGTTTGCTTAGATCCCCACGGTAAGCGAGGAAGATCTGTTGCCGGTTTCGAATCGCACGGTTCAGGATGTCTTGCACTTGGGTCGCTTCGGCGTTAACGAACGCGAGATCATTGTCGTTGTTGTATTCGGCCCAGCCATAAACATTCTGGAAGACTGCGGTCCGATTAGTACTAATGGCATCAAGAAGGTATCCGTCGTACCAACTGAACGTTCCGTTCGAGTAGCTGTCGTCTTTGGTTATTGCGACCCAGGCAGTGCCACGTCTTCCTGTGGTGAATTCACTGGCCGCATCCAACACAAAGGCGTATCTGGACCCGCCGCTTAGCGATAATCCGCCCAGGTGGACGGTATACGGGGTGAATTCGTTGCGGAGGATAGGGTAGGACGGATCGAAGGGGACGGTGATCGTCGCACTTTCAAACAGCACATGGTTAGGAACAAACGTGGATCTGATGGGTGAAAGGATTTCTCCGTTAGGCCCAATGTTTGAGGCGATGCCAGGGGCCACATCCACAATCAGCACGCGAAACTTAGTATCGCCTTCGTTCGACGCAAGAAAGATGGTGAGGTCTTGAGCCTTGCCGGGCAACGCCACAAAGGTCTGTTGATAGTATGCGGCACCCGGTTCTCCAAAAGGATAGACACCTGTCCAGATATGAGTATTCACAATGGTGTGTGCGTCTGCCCTCGTGAGATGCGACCCTATTAGAGCGAGCAGCAGTCCGAACAATCGGAACGTGAGACGTGACTTTTGAGACATCAGAGCCTCCTTCCAGGACCAGATCATAGACGAAAGAGCATGGACGCGACACTACCCTGAACATTCAGAGAAAAGGCTCTAGTTTTGGCAGGATTTCGGTGGTGATGTAAGTTCCAATCGAGGCCAGAACGCTACGGATGCTCATTCTAGCCGTTGGTCCGTCCGCGAACGCTACGCTAATGTCCAGGCCGACTTCCACATTCAACTTCGGATTACCTTCGGGAAAGAGGGATCGCTTCACTCGAGCCATTACTGTGTCTCGTTCTATCACGGCGTCGTTGAGCATAAGGGGGCCGAGCGCTCGGAATTCCGGAAGCGGATAAAAGGTTTGCGTGAAACTCACAACGCAAGCGTGTAGGATTCGATGCTTATCGAAATTGGAAAGCTCCCGCAACTGCCACAGCGGGTGCTCCCGAAAGTTCGGACCCATATAGTACGGCTGAATAATCTCTATGATTGCCTGCGCCTTTGGGTCGATTCCCTGTATGCGAGACAATTGTTTCTTAACGCATTGCACTTGGTGACTCTGTTTGTGATCAACGATGATGGTGCGTGGATGATCAAGCGGCCGCAGGACTTCCCGCGCGAAGAGATTCCGAAGCTGATTCGGATGGCGCGCGAGCGCAACCTGACCGAGCTTTACGAAAAGAGTCGTGTGCGCGTCGCCGATCGTCGTGTCGACGTGCGTGTGCCTCCCTTTCTGCAAGGACCGCACATCCATGTGTTCACTCAGCGGCTTCGTTCAAAACGCCGCAGGGTAGACCGATCCGTGTTTCAAGTCCCGAACCGGCCTGCCGCCTGGAAGCAAAGTGAAGGGTACGCGGTATTATTCGTGGACGGCAAGCCGATGAAGAAAGCCGATAAAGACCGTCGCCGCATAAGCCATGAACTTCACCTGTCCATGCTGCGGCTATCGCACACTGAGTGAATTTCGGGGTTCTTTTTTTGCCTATCGTCAGGTTTTAAGGCAGAATGCGCTCATGAATCTCTTCAAATACATGCTGTCGATTGCCGTATTCCTGATTGCCGCGTCGTGTGCAGCGCAGAAGAAGACAACGGTCGTGTTTGTATGTGAACACGGGGCGGCGCGAAGCGTCATAGCTGCGGCGTATTTCAATCGCCTGGCGGCTGAGCAGCACTTGCCGTATCACGCGATCGCTCGCGGCACGTCCGCACAGGAGAATCTGAGCGTCGCCACCGTGAAGGGACTCGAAAGCGATGGGATTCCCTTTGATCGCGCCAAACCTCAGACACTGACGAAAGCAGACCTGACCGACGCGGTGCGGATCGTTTCATTTTGCCCGGTTTCCAAATCGGTATCCGGCGATCTTCGTGTCGACGAACATGACGACATTCCTGAAATCAGCCAGGACTACGGCGCAGCACGAAACCTGATCGTCGAGTACGTGAAGCAGGTGGTTGACGATCTCGATCACGGACGCCTCTGACATGAGGTTTTTCGGACAGTTTGTGGCGACCTGGAACCTCTAGTTCTACCTAGCGGTCCGTTGCTTGTTGTAAACGTACGCCGATTGGACATCAAATTACAACCACCCAAAGACACCATGCGCACAACTCCAGAGTCTTCGGCTCCGCTGCGCGTGGCGACGATCGACCAGACGACGCCTGGTGGAGATGGAATCAGGTTGACGTTCGCTTATCGCTCACTTACCGGCGCTAAGTCCAGTCATGGAATACCGCCCTGGATCGACAGGACC
>DATFXZ010000180.1:0-3588 GCA_035315305.1 Terriglobia bacterium
GTCGACATGCTTTTCGATATCAATCAGAGCGGCAAATTCGGGACCCATTTTTTTATACAATTCAGCGATCTTCTCGGCCAGTGCGTTGGCCTTCTTTCTGTCTTTCTCCTGAACAGCCTGGATGAGTTGCTCACTCAGATCGCCGATTTGGCAATAGCTCTGGGTCTTAGTCTTGTCGCCACCAATGCTGCCGACGAGATTTCGTGCGTCCGCTTTTAACTTGGCGACATTCTGCTGCTGAGGTTGCGCATAGAGCGGCGCCGTCGAAATTAGCAAAATCGCAACGACCAGCAGCACGTTCAAATGGCGCGCTCCCATGAGCAAGCTTTATTGCGTTGAGTGTCCTTTTCGCGCGAGCAATAAGAAGAGGCCGTAGATTACCACTTTTTCTGTGTTGCTAATTCCAATGGGCAACCAAGCTCCGCAGCGGCCTTTTCGGCGGCGTCGACGAATATGATTTCCGAGTGTCGCCAGCGGCAAGCGGCTCACGCGCAACGAGGCGCGGTGGATCACGGCCAATAAGAGTCGGGATTTGTTTTTCCATTGCGGTGTTTATTTTACAGTGTTGCGATCAATGCTGTCGTGTCGGCCTCACCCTGGTTCATAAGCGCGGCGATGCGGGCCGGCGAGAAGTCGATCTCGCGCGAAACCTCATGTCGGTTCCCATCGGACCGGACAATTCGCCGGATATTCAAGCGGATGCGTCCCTCTTCCTCCATCCTGTTTGCCGTGCGCTCGACGAAAGCAGAAAGGTCATCGAGCTTGCTGCCCTCCGGCGTCGGCAAGCCGTGAATTTGCCGCCGAACCTCGCGGATGAAATCAATGTGACGATTTACCCAATCGGCCGAACGCTCGTCATATTCACCCTTGTCCTGGAACAGCACGCGGTCCCGCAACGCCCAGATATCCCAGTTGCTCATTGTTTGTGTCTGTCCATTTGTTCCAGGCGCGAAGAGATCAACAATAAATACAAGATGTTCGGATGTTGCTTCAGGCTTCGGCGCGTTGCGCTTTTGTAGGCAGTTGAGTACCTCTCGCAGAGGAGTGTTGCTCCACAGTCCGCCATCCCACAAGCGAAGCTGGTCAAGCTCGGTCGCACCGAAGCCGGGCGGCAGACTGCAGCTTGCGCGAATGTGCCGGGGGGTAATGGCGGTATCCCAGCTGTCGAAGGTGACCGGCTTGATCCGATCTATATCGACTGCGGTAACGATCAAACGCGGTTCTGCGCGATTTGGGCCAAATTCATGGAAGAACCCTTCGAGCGTGCTTTCGAGCACAGTGGTATCATAGAATTTGGTGAAAGGAGCCCAGGTGACTGGTGGCATGAAGGTCCATAAAGGGACGCTTGGTCGAAAAACTCCACGACCCCCGAACAGGAGGCTAGTCCAGACCGCATTCCAGGCAGCCAATTCACCGAACGGCGGAAAGAAGCAGACTGAGTCCTGAGCGACGGAATGCCAAAAATTCTGCAGCGCGGTGACTCCGTGATCAGAATCCGCCGAGTGGGTCGCGATGATGGCCGCGTTGACTGCGCCCATCGAGGTGCCAGCCACGACGGCAAGGCGGTGGCCTTTTTCTCGGAACCACCGTGACAGAGCCTGATAGACCCCGCACTCATAGGCTCCAAGCGAGCCGCCGCCCTGAAAGATGAGAATCGTATCCAAGACCTTCACTCACTCAGCAGCAACAGAGATATTCTTGAGAGCTGCAATGTTACTCTCCTGAATTTTTCAGAAGGTCGGTCTTTTGCGACCACAAGTCTTGCAGTCGCGTTTTCATTCTTCATTATTTGTTCCGTGATTAACCGGACGGCCTCCGTACTTCTGTCGCTTGTAGGGTTCGATGACGAACACGCGTTAAGCGCCGAACAGTTCCAGAGATTTGATCCGCTTCGGAAAATTGGTCACTTCGTCTTTAAATGCGGCGACCGCAGTAGGGAGATCAATGCGCTTCGCAGCCCCCTTCCATCCCCAGTCCGTCTGTGCCGCAGTATCGTCGAGAATGCCGAAGCTCTGAACAATCGTCTGCAGCGCCTGATCCTTCTGGAACTGAATATTGGCGTTAGGCTGGAGCGTCAGGACAGCATTCTCGATGTCGAGGGCCGCTGGCGCTTGCCCGCCAACCTTGATGCCGGCGATGTTGTAGACGCGACGCTCCGGCTTTAAGGTGGTTGCCGGCGCGTCATGCAGGCCGATAATGGCATCCAGCGCTTCCGAAATGTAGATAATGTCTAGCCTTACATCCTGGTCGACGTACGCAATGTAGGTCCTCGGCGGATCGCGAAACGGCTCCTGAATCATCAAGGTTGAATAGACTGTCGTTCCACCTGGTCCCCGGCTTGCACCGATCACCGATGGGTAGCGGACAGCACGAAAATCGATCCATCCCTTGCGGTTGTAGTATTCACCCAGCCGCTCGACCGAAACTTTGGCGACGCCATACATTGTGGTCGGCATTTGCACGTCTTCATTGTTGACGGTGGCACCCGGCGCAATAAAGCTTCCGAACGATGCGATCGTGCTTGGGAATAAAACGCGGACCGGGGGGGTCCCGGCATGCTGGCAGTAAAGGCGAGCAGCCTCGAACACGTGCCAGGTCCCGACAGTGTCAGTTTGAAATCCCATCGTGGGATTGGCTTCCGCACCGGCAGATAGCAGCGCTCCAAGATGAAAGACGCTGGTTGGTTCATGCGTATCAAACAACGCCAAAACGTGCGGCAGAATTGTTAGGTCGCCCTGCACGAACGTAATTCTGTCCTTGACCGCGTCATAGCGTGGACCGAAGCCCGTGAGCCGCGAAAGATCCGGGTTCCGGTCGAACAGGATGACCTTCGTATCCGAATCTCGTTCGAGAAGTCTCAATGCGAGATTCGATCCGATGAATCCAGTCCCACCGGTAATCAGTATTGTCTGCTGTGCCATTGTCGCCTCCCCTGAAGAGAGTTTCAAACACCCTCACTTTCATCGCAGCCGTCGCTTTTTCATAGACGCGGGTCAGGGAAGTTCACCTACCCTTCCCCTCGAATCTATGCGCGCCCGGCGCTCCGAAAGTCCTTCGCTGCCTTTGCGGCAGCCTGGACGTTGCGTGAGCATCCTTTGCGCTCATAGCGACAGTCGTCTCAACGTCAGCCAGACTACCGCCGCTGTAATGTAGGAATGGCCGCCCGCAATTAGGGCGGCCACCGTATTTAAATTCAGCCCACATAGGCTGCGCGCCGTTGGGCCTCAGATTCTACGGTGTTCCTTGGCGCCGCCGGCAACTGAAGAACCGTTGCTTGCTGGTCTTCACTCAGCGATGTCAGGAATACGATCTGGCCGTCAGGAAATTCCAGCGCATCGTGATGCGCTGCCACTTTCTCTTTATTGATTTGTCGAAAGATCGCGGTCGTGTGCTTGATCACACGGTCGTGCCAGGCCCACAGACTAACCGGCAGCCGCTTAACTTCGTCATCAAAGGACAATTCCGTTCCCGGTAGAACGCAAACCGCGACGTTCGGATCTTCTGACGCCGCGAATCCTCGCGTGCCGGTACCGAAGTCGCGCGTGGTGAGCTTGTCACCAACTTTAGCAGGCCGTGATTTGACGCTGT
>DATFXZ010000181.1:0-4090 GCA_035315305.1 Terriglobia bacterium
TTAGCCCCGGAGTGCCGAAGAAATAGTGTTGGCATCCTTGATTCGTCCCGCGGAACTGATAGCTGCGCACTTTTTACTCGGTTGTGAAGACTGAAACGTGTTGAGCGCAATGTTTTCAGTCACGGTCGATCGGTTTCGTCCGATGCTTACCAGTCGCAACTACGCGCAGAGTTTGCGCCTGAATTAAACCCACGCAAAGAGCGCGGCTACAGAACGAGACTCGGCCCGATAGGTATAGCCGGGAACGAGCTGTGCTGTTTCCCAATCGATGATATCGTGTGGGGAGTCCAGGGCTGTATCAATCCAGCGCCGCCATGGATTTTCACCAACACTATCCAATCGCGGTAGCTCGAAATCGAGCGGCTGCCAATAGGCATTGAAGATCAGGTGCACAAAGATTTTCTCCATCGGAATTTCCACCGTTAGCGCAATGCTGTGCGAAGTTGTACCCCAGTCGGGCTGCCCCAGTTTCACACCGTGCCACGCCGAGTTCGCTCCCCGGAGGAGCTGATTCAGGGTCATGCGCTGGTTTTTAGGTTCGAACTTTCGAAGCCGCCGTCGCGCGTTGAGCAAGGTCACGAAGCGATGAACATCCGCACGCTTCGCGAGTAGCTCCCAGTCGAACCAGCTGGTTTCGTTATCCTGACAATACGCATTGTTGTTCCCGCCTTGTGTGCGCCGCACTTCGTCACCCATGAGCAACATCGGCATCCCCACAGAGAGCATGGTGACGGCTAGAAAGTTCTTTAGTTGCCGATTTCTGAGCTTCTCCACGGCTGGATCGTCGGTGAAACCTTCAACGCCACAATTCCAGCTTCTATTGTCGTTAGTGCCGTCGCGGTTGTCTTCGCCGTTTGCTTCGTTGTGCTTGGAATTGTACGACACCAGGTCGTTCAGTGTGAAGCCATCGTGGCACGTCACAAAATTAACACTTTGCTCGGCCTCGCGTTCTTTATGGCCATAAATCACCGGGCTACCAATCAAACGATCGGCAAACCGTGTCACCGAGCCTTCTTCGCCACGAAAAAAGCTGCGCACGTCATCGCGGAACCGCCCGTTCCATTCCTTCCAACTGTCCCCAATGAAGCTGCCTACTTGGTAGAGACCGGCCGCGTCCCATGCCTCGGCAATTAGCTTGGTCCCGGCGAGCGCAGGGTCCGATTCAATGTCCCACAATACAGGGGGACTAGGCATCACTCGCCCGGACTCATCACGCCCAAGAATTGAGGCCAGATCAAACCGGAAACCGTCCACATGCATCTGCTCGACCCAGTAGCGGAGACTATCGATAATCATCCGACGAACGATAGGATGATTGGCGTTGAGCGTGTTTCCCGTACCGCTGTAATTGGCGTAGCGCGAGCGATCTTGTTCGAGAATGTAGTAAGTGGTGTTGTCGAACCCGCGAAAACTCAGGGTCGGTCCGTCGTGGTCGCCTTCGGCAGTATGGTTGAACACAACGTCAAGAATGACTTCAATACCCGCACCATGGAGCGCCTTGACCATATCGCGAAATTCGTCCAAGGGGCCAAGCGGATCTTGTCGTGAACTGTAGGCCCGGTGTGGCGCAAAAAATGAAACCGGTGCGTAGCCCCAGTAATTCACTCGCCCGGCTGGAGCATCTTGGACATCAAACTGGAATACCGGCATGAGTTCGACTGCAGTTACTCCAAGTTCTTTGATATAGGGAATTTTCTCGACCACGCCGGCAAAGGTGCCGCGCTTTTGCTCCGCGACGCCGGAACTTGGGTGACAGGTGAATCCGCGCACGTGCATTTCATAAACGATCGTTTGGGACGAAGGCGTCTTAAGCGGTGCGTCTCCCTCCCAGTCGTAAGTACGCGGATCTGTCACAACGCTTTTGATCGCCTTCGCGGCGTTGTCGCCGGCCTGCCGCGCGGCGTCGCGCCTGTAGTTCTTTGGAATAGCGACACCGCGCCCGTAAGGATCCAGGAGGACCTTGCCTGGATCGAAACGCATTCCGCTCTGAGGATCGAAAGGTCCCTTAACCCGATAAACGTAGATCTGCCCTGCTTTTACTCTCGGTACAAAGATGTGCCAATAGTGATAGGTCCGGTTAGTTGTAGGATCGATCGTGATCACACGCGCCGGCTGAGCATCGTCAACACAATCAAAAAGAAGGAGTTCGATGCCCGTTGCATGCTTCGAGTAGACGCAAAAATTTGTCCCATTCGCGGAAACCGCTGCTCCCAGCGGAGAACTTCGTCCTTGCTTGGTCTCTTCTGCCACGGAATGAACGAGCGATTGGGATACTTCAGCAAGTCACGCCGCCGCGGATGCTGAAGTGCGCTGATTTCTAACAACCAAGTCCTTTGCGACCGTTACCACTTGATCCGGTTCGAAGCCGAATTTTCTCTGAAGCTCTTTCAGCGGTGCCGATGCGCCAAAGGTTTTCATTCCAATAACACAGCCTCGCTGGCCGACGTATCGCTCCCATCCGAAAGTTGACGCCTGTTCGATCGCGACCCGTGCCGTTACAGCCGGTGGTAGGACGCTATCTCGATATTCCTGCCCCTGATGTTCAAATATGTCCCACGATGGCATGGATACGACACGTGACCGGATACCTTCAGCAATTAGCTTCTCGTGCGCTTCAACAGCGAGACTGACTTCACTACCCGATGCGATGAGAACGACTTCGAGATCGCCACCGGGCGCGTCTGCAAGAACGTAGGCTCCGCGCGCGAGTCCGGACGCCGGCGCGTACTTTTTCCGATCCAATGTCGGCAACGGTTGGCGCGACAGCACTAAGACGGCAGGTTGGTGACGCAATTGGATGATGTAACGGTAGGCTTCGATAACTTCGTTTGCATCGCCTGGCCGCAGAGTGACGAGGCCTGGGATTGCGCGCATTGATGCCAGATGCTCTATCGGTTGATGAGTAGGGCCATCTTCGCCGTCACCCATCGCGTCATGTGTGAAGATAAAAATGGTTGGAAGCTCCATCAAAGCGGATAATCGGATCGCTGGCCGTGCGTAGTCGCTGAAGATGAAGAAGGTTGCTCCGTAAGGGCGTAGCTTGGATAACGAGAGTCCGTTTACAATGGCACCCATCGAATGCTCACGGATACCGAAGTGGAGGTTCTTGCCGCCCGGATTGTCCCCTTGGAAGTCTCCCGCGCCTTCGTAGTGGAGAATGGTCTTATTCGAGGGACCAAGATCGGCTGAGCCTCCGAGAAACCAGGGAATGTTTTGAGCCAGAACATTCAGCGCTTTGCCAGAGGCATCGCGTCCAGCGATTCCTTTCGGATCCGCTGCGAACACCGGGAGGTTCCGGTCCCAACCGGACGGGAGTTCGCGCCGCTGCACCAATTCGATCTCGGTCGCTGCGTCCGGATACTCAGTTCGATAAGCTGCAAACAGTTCGGTCCATTTCCTTCGAGCTTCTGCGCCGCGTGCGCCTATACCAGCAGCGAAGTGTTCATACACGCCGTCAGGAACAAGAAACGTTTTGTCTTCGGGCCAGCCGTAGGCGCGCTTGCATAGTCGAACTTCTTCGTCTCCAAGCGGCTCGCCGTGAGCCGCGGCAGTATCCTGTTTGTGAGGTGAGCCATAACCTATGTGGCTATCCAGGACGATGAAGGTGGGACGCTCTTTCGTCTTGTGAAAGATTTCGAAAGCCTGCTCGATGCGCTCGAGGTCGTTGGCGTTGCCGACGCGCAAGACGTTCCAACCGTAAGCCAAAAATCGCGTCTCGACATCCTCTGTAAAAGTGATGCGCGTTTTACCCTCGATTGTAATGTGATTGTTATCGTAGACCCAGCACAGGTTATCCAGGCCTAGGTGGCCAGCCAGAGAGGCTGCTTCCGACGAAATTCCTTCCATCAGGCAGCCATCTCCACAAACCGCGTAAATGTTGTAATCAAAAACATCGAAGCGCGGCCGGTTGTAACGATGGGCGAGCCATTTCTGGGCAATCGCCATTCCCACGCTCGTCGCAACGCCTTGTCCGAGGGGACCGGTGGTAGTCTCCACACCCGAAACCCAATGATACTCGGGGTGCCCCGGCGCTTTGCTGTCGAGCTGGCGAAAGTGGCGAATGTCCTCAAGAGATACTGACACGTGACCG
>DATFXZ010000182.1:0-12720 GCA_035315305.1 Terriglobia bacterium
CCAGTCGAATAATCCTTGCCGCGAATTCATGAGTCGTTCTTCAAATTGGTCTGATAGTGCGATCTTATCTTTCATCGCGTGAACGACGGGCAATCCGACTTCCATTTTGAATTCGAACTGAGGACACGTCAGATCTTCACACATTGCGGTCCCCTCGGATGGGAATTCGGATTGGGAGTCGAGCATTTTTCAGACTTTTCAACCAACTCACCTACGCCGGCGCTCTCAAGATCAAATCTGCTCCGGTTAGTGCGATTTGAATTAGAACTCGAGTCCGAAGTCAGATGTTCACGTTGCGGTTCCTTCGGATAAGAATTCGGAATTGGGAATTGAGCATTAGTCAGATCTCCCAACCGACACGCGCTACGCCGGCGCTCTCAAGGTGGTCAGATTTTCACACTGCGTCCCCTCGGATGAGAATTCGGAATTAGGAATTGAGCATTAGTCAGATTTTCCCTCCCAACGTCGCCTACGCCGGCGTTCTCAAAATCAATTCTCCTTTCCATCCGCTCACAATCTCCCTCAAGCGAGTACTTCCTTTGCGAGCGGCCCAGTCACCGAACCGCTCACCGATAGCGCGTTCTGCGGCGTACTCCTCGAACAATGGGTGAAGCAGGGGCGGCAATTCCTCGAGTCGGACTTCGTGGCGAAACAGCTCAGCGAGGCGCGTGCCTAGCGGTGAGCCGCCTAGATAGAGGGTATGCAGGTCCGTGCTTTGTCCGACAATGCCGATTTCCGCGGTGTAGGGCCGCGCGCATCCGTTCGGACAACCCGTCATGCGAACACAAAGCGGTTCGCCGCGCAGGCCGGCTGCGTCCCAGACTTGCTGAATCTGGCGCGCGATCTGCGGCCATACCCTCTCGCTTTCGGTGATGGCCTGGCCGCAAGTGGGCAATGCTGGGCAAGCCATTGACTGACGCAACACAGGAGGCAGGTCGGTGGCAGCGATGATACCGTGAGCGCGCAGGAACTGGTCAACTCTGACACGTTGCTCCGCCGTGATGCCGGCCAGCAGTAGATTCTGCTGTGCTGTGAATCGTACTTCAGGCCGCACGTGTTCGATCAACTCGCGCAGCCCGGAGCGCATCCGCTGCGGCTGAACGTCCTTGATACGTCCGCTCAATACCCGCACGCCGTAAAACCATCTTCCGTCGCCTTGCGGATGCCAGCCGAGATAATCCTCGGCGCGAAGCCATGTCAAGGGGCGCGGCGGCTCCAAAGCCTCTCCCAGCCGGTACTCCAATTCCTTTCGGAACGGCTCCACGCCCCAAGCCTCGATAACGTATTTCAAGCGCGCGAGGCGCCGATTCTCGCGATTGCCGAAATCGCGGTGAATCGAAACCACAGCCTTGGCCGTCGCCAGGAGCCGATCCGGCCGCACGAACGCGATCGGGTCGGCGAGGCGCGGATGGCTGGCACTCACGCCGTTACTCTGTCCAAGGCTTCCACCCGCGAGTACTGTGAAGCCTGCGAGCACGCCACGATCGAAGTGGGCGACGAAGCCGAGATCGTGGCTGTAGATATCCGTCGTGTTGTCACCTTCGTAAGCGAAACCGATTTTGAATTTGCGCGGAAGGTACGTGTTCCCGTACAGCGGATCGTCTGGTTCTTCCAGGCTGACCGCGCGCTCACCATCGAGCCAGATTTCGAAGTACGCCCGGGTGCGCGGCTTGAGCTCACGCGAGAGCTCCAACACGTAACGCATAAGATCCTGCCGCTCGGCTGTGACGATTGGTGCAGGACAGGACACAACATTTCTGACCACGTCTCCGCAGGCTGCCAGCGTCGTCAGATCGATGGCAAGCAATCGAGAAATGAGTTCTTGCAAGGAATGCTTGCGGACGCCGTGGTATTGAAGAGCCTGTCGCGAAGTGATGCGAAGCGTGCCATCACCCACGTCATCAGCCAACCGATCCAGTTCCAGGTACTGCTCCGGGCTCAGCCGTCCGCCTGGAATTCCCACGCGGACCATCGCACTGAACACACGTTCCGGTTGCTGCTTGCGAAAGTCGCGATCGTCCTGTTGGTAGATGCCGTGAAATTTCAGAATGCCAGTCGCTGGTTTTGAGAAATAGGGAAGGGCATTCCCCAATTCTTCGGCAATCGTGCCTCGGAGATGCCGGCTATTCCGCTTTAAAGTCTCGGCGCTGGAAAGCTTCGGTTCAGTCGACATTCAGAGACCCTCCTTCCGGCCGAATAGCACTGCGGGATACCAACAGGCCCAGGCGCTCCAGCTCACTCAAGACGAGCTGTACGGATTCTGTGATCGAAGCTGTCTCGGCTGCTTCGATCCAATTCGCGCCTTCCAACTCCTCGATCGTGCAGAATGGCGCCAGAAGAATTAGCCCATTCGCCAGCAACTCTCGAACTTGCGCTCTCGCCGGCAGGGCGTCCAGAGTTGCGACTGCAGCGCCCCGGGAGAACAGCGCGCGTTCGAGTGCTTTCCGCAGCGGCCCTGAGCGAGATAGCACGACGGCCGGCCGGTGGCCGTATCGCTGCAAACGTTCCGCCGGTGTAACCGGCGCGGCTTCGAACACATCGCCTGTCTCGTCGCGGAGTGCGGGCTGCGCGACCACTACCTGTTCGATCATTCCAGCGCCGAGTGTGAAGTTGTCGATTCGATCGATAAGGACGAAGGAACCGGTCTGTCTGTTCTCGTGATAGGGATCGAAGACTAGAGCGCGGGCCGTTTCCACACGCACCAGCCCGATTTCGTTGAGAGCGAGTTGTGAGGCGGGCCGTATTTCATACGTGTCAGGGTCGACGCGGTGGACGATTTCGCCAACCCGCGCGGGAACTCGAGTTGCGCCATGTTGCAGCAGGACGCCGGCGCCGGCTTCAAGGGGCCGCTCGTTCATCCATACCACTGTTGCTTCCAGCTGCGGCGACACCAGCGGATGGGCCTTGTCGGCGCAGATCCAATCGCCGCGACTGATGTCCAGCTCGTCTTCGAGAACCAGAGTCACCGTCATCGGCGCGAACGCTTCTTGGAGATCGCCCTCGAAGGTCACGATGCGCTTCACACGGTTTTGCTTGCCGGAAGGCAGAATCGTTACGCGTTCCCCTGCGCGGATCCGGCCACTCTCGATGCGTCCGGCGTAACCTCGAAAGTCGAGGTCCGGCCGGAGTACGTACTGCACCATGAAGCGCAGCGGAGCGTCGACATCCCAGGCAGGCGCGTCGATGGTTTCTAACAGCTCCAGCAGCGATGGGCCGCTGTACCAGGGTGTCCGCCCCGACCGTCTGACCACGTTATCGCCGTCGAGAGCGCTGACGGGCAGTATGTATAAACGAACGCCCGGCAGTTTACCGGCCACTTCGTCCAAAGCCGCGCGCACGCGTTCGAAAACGAGCCGGTCAAAGCCCACCAGGTCCATCTTGTTGACCGCGATCAGAAGGTGTCGTATGCCGAGCAGCCACGCGATGTATGCATGCCGGCGCGACTGTGCGGTCAAGCCATGGCGAGCGTCCACGAGAATGACCGCCGCATCTGCGGTAGACGCGCCGGTCGCCATGTTCCGCGTGTACTGTTCATGTCCAGGCGTATCCGCGATCAGGAATCGGCGCCGTGCGGTCGCAAAATGCCGATACGCCACGTCTATAGTGATGCCCTGCTCGCGCTCGGCCTTCAGGCCGTCCGTCAGTAATGAAAAATCCAAAGGGCCCGTCGACCGGTTGAGGCCGCTTTTCCTCAGCGCTTCCATATGATCGTCGTGAACGGAATGCGCATCGTGCAGAAGCCGGCCGATCAGCGTCGATTTCCCGTCATCCACGCTGCCTGCAGTCGTAAAGCGTAGGAGGGGTTTCTCGTGAGTCGCGGGCAGATACGACAATAGCGACGCTTTGAGCCCTACCCGATGTGTCTTCATTAGAAGTAGCCCTCCCGCTTCTTCAATTCCATCGATCCATCCTGGTCATGATCGATTACCCGGTTTTCCCGTTCTGAACGGCGGAAGCGGCGCAGTTCAGCGACGATCTTGCTCACCGTATCTGCATCCGACTCGATCGCGCCCGTGCAGGGCGTGCAACCGAGCGAGCGCAACCTGCAACGCTTCTTCACCGGTCGCTCGCCGGCCAGCAGCCGGACATTTGATTCCAGCGGAATCAGCGAATCGCCGCGCACGACGACTTCTCGCTCCTGAGCGAAGTACAAGGGCACGACTGGGATGTTCTCCATCTCGATGTAGGACCACACGTCCAGCTCCGTCCAATTTGAAAGCGGAAACACACGAATGTGCTCGCCGGGGCTGACCCGGCCGTTGTAGAGCGACCAAAGTTCCGGCCGCTGCGTCTTGGGGTCCCACTGGCCATGAACATCGCGAAACGAGAACACACGCTCCTTTGCTCGCGACCGCTCTTCATCGCGCCGAGCGCCGCCCAACGCCGCGTCAGCCCCGTATTCCCGCAGTGCATCGAGCAGCGCTTGCGTCCGCAGTAGTGCGCAGCAGCGCGCCGTGCCGATATCGTAGGGATTCACGCCGTTATCAACCGCCCGCTGATTGGTACGCGCAATCAGCCGTGCGCCGATCTCGGCCACAAACCAGTCCCGAAAGGCAATCATTTCGGGGTATTCGTAACCCGTGTCGATATGCATCAAGGGAAAAGGAATCCGGCAAGGAAAGAACGCCTTACGAGCAAGATGCAACATCACTGATGAGTCTTTACCGATCGAATAAAGCAGAACAGGCCGCTCGAACTGGGCCGCCGTTTCGCGCAAGATGTGGATGGCCTCAGCTTCCAGCGCGCGCAAATGCGACAGGCTGTGCAAGGCCGGCACCGGTAATGTCTGAGATGCGGTTGCGATCATTCAGTTCTCCTCGTCCCGCTTGTGCGGGCAATCAAGCGATCCAAATGGGTACTGGCGCGAGACGCAAAAACGTCACAAAAAAAGCCGAACAAGTTCGGCTTCTTGAGAGGGAGTGTTGCTCAGCTGCAATTCGAGATGGTGTGTGAGCGACCCCCTCGCTCGCTTCGGGAGATTACGATTCTCCCCCTCGTGAGGGGGAGAGCCGCCGAAGGCGGCAGGGGGTCGCTCACACACCATCTCGAATACAGCGGACATCCCACAGCCCTACCCGGATATGGGAGATGACGTTTATCCGTTATAATTTGCACCTTTGCCGTTTGGTCGAATGCCCAGGCGCGGAGGCCCATATGCACTCGTCGGATCGCAGCAGGTTTCTGCGCGCGTGTCTCTTTACCGCCCTATGCATCCTCGCGAGTGTCCGCATCCAGACCGGCGCGATGCCGCGTGCCGAGTCTGTTGTCTTGGAAGTGGGGAAAACCATTGAAGGTCAGCTCGCGGGTGGTCAAACGCACGAATTCCAGTTCTCGGTGCAGTCGGGTCAATACGCCCAGATATCAATCGAACAGCGGACCATCGATGTGGCTATCGTTTGCCTGGGGCCCGATGCAAAGGAATTGTTCGCAGCCGATAGTTTCGAGATCGGAGACACCGAAACCGCAGAACTCATCGGCGATGCTTCAGGACTTTACCGGCTACGGCTCATACCAACCGAACCGACCGCTCCAGGTGGACGGTACGAAATCACTCTTCGCAAAATCGAGCCTGCGACGGAGCACCACAAGCTCCGCATCGCGGCGCGTCAGGCATTCGGACAAGCCGTTGCACTCTACCGGCAGGGGACTCGGGACTCGCTCCTCAAAGCCATTCCTCATCTCGAAGATGCTTTTACCCGGTGGCGGGGGGCGGAGGATCTCTTCGAAGAGGCCAGAACTCTCTACACCGTTGGCCGAACATATATCGAGATTGGAGATCAGCAACAAGCCCTGAAATATGCGACCGAAGCTTTGTCGGTTGCGCAGGGATCGCACGACACTAAGGTCGAGGGCCGTGCCCTCGATTCTCTCGGCGAAGTGCAGAATTATTTCGGAAACAAGAAAAAGGCAATCGACTATTACGAGCAAGCGTTGCCGCTGATGCGAGCTGCAGATGATCGTGCCGGCGAAGGTCACACTCTGAGCAATCTTGCCGTGGCGTATTCAGGGACCGGTGAGAAACGCAAAGCGCTGGGTCTGTTCGACAAAGCCGTGACGATTTTCCGCGAGCTCCAAGACCGCCATATGCTCGCTGAGGTCACAGGTAATATCGGTGTGACCTACGACAACATGGGCGAGTACGAACGCGCGCTCGAAAGCCACCAAAGCGAGCTAACGATACTTCGAGAGCTGGCAGATCATATCAGCGAGGCGATCGCGCTGAACAATATCGGATCTGCCTACTCCGGACTCGGCGCATTTCAGAAAGCGCTCGATGCCTACACGGCTGCATTGGAAATTAACCGATCAGTGGACAACCGCTGGAGCGCAGCCATCAACCTGAACAATATTGGATGGGTGCACGCAAATTTGGGCGACAGGCAGCGTGCGCTTAAGGATTATCAGGAGTCGCTGGAGATCGTACGCGCCGTGAAGGACCAGCGAAGAATTGCAACCACGCTGAACAATATTGCTGAGATCTACGCCGATCTTGGCGACTACGGTAAAGCCGCCGAATTACACAACGAAGCTCTTCCTCTTCGACGAGCGGTGGCTGATGCCGACGGCGAGGGAAACTCGCTCAACAATCTCGGCAATGCGTACGCGAAGCTCGGCGAAAAGGAAAAGGCTCACGATCACTTCGAACGTGCGCTCGTGATTCACCGAACCTCCGGAAATCCTTACATGCTCGCGCGCACTCTGCGGACGGTTGGCGCCTTTGAGCGTAAAGCCGGAAACAGTGAACGAGCCCTTGCGGAACTGGGCGAAGCATTGCAGCTCAGCCGTACCATTCACGATCAAAGGGGCGAAGCGGAAGCGCTGACGGAAGTAGCGAGAGTGGAGCGAGACCGCAGTAATTTCGCCGGAGTGCACGCAAACGCGGCCGATGCGCTGGCAGCGCTCGAATCTGTACGGCTGACTGTCGCGAGCCCGACGCTCCGAGCATCGTTTTTTGCTTCAGCAAGAGACGCCCGGGAGCTCGATATCGAAGCCCTCATACGCTTGCATGCGGCACGACCCGGCGAAGGATTTGCCGCTGTGGCGCTGTTGGCGAGCGAGAGAGGAAGGGCTCGATCGCTCCTCGAACTGCTTGGTGAGGCCCGCGCGGAGATCCGTCGGGGTGTGGATGTCGCGCTGCTTGATCGCGAGCGCGAGTTAGAGCGACTCATATCCGCGAAGGCGGAACAGCAGACACGTTTGTTGACCGGCGGACATACCGATGCGGAGGCGAAAGCTTCGGAACAGGAACTCGATGATCTGACGGCAGAGCTCGAGCAAATTCAAAGTCGGATTCGCGAGGCCAGCCCACAGTATGCCGCGCTTACGCAACCTGTACCGCTCGACGTGAAGGATATTCAGACGAAAGTTCTCGATGAGGACACGGTTCTACTCGAATACGCGCTCGGCGCGGAGAAGAGTTTTCTCTGGGCAGTCACGCCGGAGTCTGTCGATATTTTCGATCTGCCTTCGCGAGCCGAAATCGAATCTGCAGCCAGGCACGTCTATGAACTCCTGACGGCCCGCAATCAAAAGCCGCTGAAGCAAACACCAGCCGCAAGAGCCGCCCGTGTGCGCCAGGCCGATGAAGCTTTTCCGAGCGCTGCGGCGAAAGTCAGCAGCATGCTTCTTGGCCCGGCCACCGCGCAGATCGGAAATAAGCGGCTGTTGATTGTCGGTGAGGGTGTGCTGCAGTATCTGCCGTTCGCTGCACTGCCGGAACCTACGCCTGACGGAACCGCTCAAGCGAATCCAGCTCCATTGATCGCGAAGCATGAGATCATCACCGTCCCGTCTGCTTCTGTGGTGGCGGTTCTGCGCCGCGAAACAGCCGGCCGGAAACAGGCGCCGAAAACTCTGGCCGTGGTTGCGGACCCGGTTTTCAGCGCCGACGATGCGAGAGTCGCGCAGCAAAAAAGCAATGCGAAAGCAGCGGCCAAAGAAGTGGCTCCGGCTGATGCGCTCCGATCGGCAAGCGACGTGGGGCTGCAGGATTTTGTGAGACTCCGCTTCAGCCGGAGCGAAGCCGACGATATCGTGCGGATGGCGCCGGCGGAGGCTACGTTCAAGGCGCTCGATTTCGATGCAAGCCGCGATACGGTGCTGAACAGCGATCTGGGGCAATATCGGATCGTGCATTTTGCCACGCACAGCCTGCTCAATAATGAACACCCGGAACTTTCCGGCGTGGTGCTCTCGCTCGTCGACCGGGCCGGGCGGCCACAGAACGGATTTCTTCGACTGTATGACATATACAATCTGCGTCTCGGCTCGGATCTTGTGGTGTTGAGTGCGTGTCAAACGGCGCTGGGTGGAGAGATCAAGGGTGAAGGATTGATTGGGCTCACGCGCGGGTTCCTGTACGCAGGTGCGCCGCGTGTGGTGGCGACGTTATGGGAGATCGATGACCGCACGACGGCAGAGGTGATGAAGCGGTTTTATGAGGGGATGCTGGAGCGCGGGGAAAGGCCCGCGGCTGCATTACGAGCCGCGCAGGTAGCCACGTGGAAAACCAAAGGTTGGGACGCGCCATACTACTGGGCGGCTTTTACCCTGCAGGGAGAGTGGTGGTAGATCCGGTAGGAGAGACTCGACGACAGAAATGGTCCCTGACCCAGCAGGCTTTCGACGGATTGCTGGCAACACTCAGTCCCGACCGCAGCACCGCGGCCGACCATTATCTCGCGATTCGGCGTAACCTGGTGCGCCTCTTTGAATGGCGTGGCTGCTCCACACCGGACGAGTACGCCGACGAGGCGATCAACCGCTGCGCGAAGAAAATCGGAGAAGGAGAAGAAATCCGTGACGTCGGCACCTATTGCGTTGGTATTGCTCGAATGCTTGTGCTGGAGATGAGCCGCGAAAGAGGAAAGGAAGCGCGACCACTGGATAACGCGCCTGAGCCGCAAACGATGCCCCCGGAACCCGAAGGGGACGCGGAACTCCGCATGGAATGCCTGCGGCGCTGTCTTGACGAACTTTCGACGGACAATCGCAAACTCATCCTTCACTATTACCAGGGCGAGAAGGACGAAAAGATCAAGAAGCGTAAGGAGTTAACCCAGCTGTTCGGCGTTCCGGCCGGCACCTTGCGCATGCGGGCGCTACGGGTCCGCGAGACACTCCAGTTGTGTGCTGACAACTGTTTGCAAGGACGGGGCTGACTTATTTGTGACAAATTCCTGGATTCCGCCAGCTGTATATAGGTAGTACAAATCCATATGCGCTCCGAACGAGATGACGAAAAGTTGATGGTGCAATACCTACTCGGAAATTTATCCGAGGAGGAGCAGGTTCGGATCGAGGACCGGGCGTTTGCAGACGCAAACTACCTTGGCGCGTTGGAGGCAGCTGAAGCAGACCTGATCGATGCCTACGTACGTGGCGAATTGTCACACTCCGAGCGTCTTGGATTCGAGCGCCGCTTCCTGACATCTTCACACCGGCGCAATAAGGTGGAGTTTGCCAGGGATCTCCTCAAGGTCACGAACGAATCGAAAACTGCCCAGAATGCCTTGTTAGAGCGCCCGTCTGCTTGGCTGTCCCTGATTAACCTGTTCCGCGGTTGGAACCCTGCCCTTCAATTCGCGGGAATTCTGGCTCTCCTGATTTCCGTTGCCGGCGCATCGTGGCTTCTGGTCGAGAACAGGGCGATACGATCTCGCGTCGCGGCACTAGAAACGGAGCGCCGAAATCTCGAAACGGGGGAGGAGCAACTTCGGCGGCAGCTCGGCGAGGAGCAGGACCGCGCCGGCAAGCTTGCTGCAGAACTGCAGAAGCCGCAGTCGGTCAGCGCGCCAGTAGTCGCTTCCCTTGTGCTCTTTCCGGGACTCTCGCGCGCCGAAACAGGCCACGCCCAACTGGCGCTGAATCCTTCCGCGCAACTCGCGCACATTGAGATTGTCCTCGAACCAAGGGATGATTACCCGCGCTACAGCTCTGAAATTCGCACGCGTAGCGGCGAAGAGGTTCTAATTCGAGGCAACCTACGCAGACACCGGAGCGCCGCGGGTGACGTTGTGTCGTTTGATGTGCCAACGAACACGTTGGATGCCGGCGACTACGAGCTGACGCTCAAAGGCGTAGGTACCGACGGGAGTGCGCAAGACCTGGGCTATTACTACTTCAGAGTGCAGAAACCCTAGAAAATGCTCAATTCTTAATTCCTGATTTTCATCCGACTAAGTGGCCGGCAAGTACCAGGTTTTATCCGAGGAAAATCGGGGGTTTGTGATCGTCTTTTTCTTTTTATTGACTGCGTATCATCGCTCTGGTACCTCTCCTTCCATGCAGCTGCTTATCACACGACTCATTGGTCTCCTGTTCGTATTCGTTCTGATTTTGGGCGCCAGTCCTCGACAAAACCAAAGCGGGAGTCTGGAGTTCAAAACCGACACGCAAAAGATTCGCGTCGTTCCGATTGCAGAAGGTCTGGACAGCCCATGGAGTATGGTCTTTCTTCCAGGCGGCGACATTCTGGTTACGGAGCGACCCGGGCGCTTGAGACTCATCAGTAACGGCAAGCTCGACGAAGCACCGATAAGCGGATTGCCGGAGATCCAGTTCGGTACCCATGGCGGCCTGCTGGATGTCGCGCTACATCCGAACTTCGAGAGAAACCACTGGATCTATCTCACTTACTCCAAAGGCGGTGAACGAGGTGTGACAACTGCCGTATCGCGAGGGCGCCTGGACGGCAAGCGGCTGGTCGAAGTGACGGACGTATTCGTCGCCGACGCATGGACGAAGGGCAGCCTTAACCCCGGGTCACGCGTTGTGTTCGATAAGAACGGTATGCTGTACGCGTCAATTGGGGATCGCGGTCCCACCACCGAACCGCTTTCGCAGGACCTCAGCAATCACAACGGAAAGATAGTCCGTCTGTACGACGACGGCCGCATCCCTGCCGACAATCCGTTCGTCAACCGGCCTGGAGCGAAGCCCGAAATCTACTCCTACGGACATCGCAATCCGCAGGGAATGACGATTAACCCCGAAACCGGTGAGGTCTGGGCAAGCGAGCATGGGCCGATGGGCGGAGATGAGGTCAACATTCTTAAGCCGGGTGCGAACTATGGATGGCCGGTCGTTAGCTATGGACGTAAATACACGGGCGAGGTGATCAGCGAACAGCCGTATCGGGAAGGCATGGAGCCGCCGCGCTTTTTCTGGGTGCCGTCGATTGGGATTTCCAACATTCTCTTTTACACCGGCGACCGCTTTCCAACATGGAAAGGGCACCTGTTCGTGACCGGAATGAGCGGAAGGATGATCCAGCGCGTGCGCCTGGCCGGACGCGGTCAGAACGAACGCGAGCTGATGCTGAACGGGATGCGGCAGGAATTCCGGGATATCCGCCAAGGCCCGGATGGGTTGATTTACCTGGTTACGCGCCAGGATGCGGAGCACACTCCCAAGTCTGGCATGGTTCTCCGTGTCGAACCTGTGAATTGACTTTCAAGAAATCCGACCAATGCTTAATTCTCAATTCTCAATTCCTATCCGATAAGAATTGGGAATTGAGATTTGAACATTGATCGGATCCCGTCCCCCATAAACATCTAGACTTCGACACCCCTCCGTCCTAGCATGGAGCGCAGCCCCATGAAGCGCTTGTTTTTCAGCCTTTTCGTTCTGGCGGTCGTTACAACGCAGCCTGTTGCGCAAACCCAAACGGCCCAGCGGAGTATCGATCGCACCGGTGCGGTTCGGAGCATGCTCGATGCGTATTGCATCGGCTGCCACAGCTCCACTGCTCGGGCCGGGGGCGTTGCTTTCGCCGGAATGTCGCTGGACGACATCGGTAGCAACGCTGAAGTCTGGGAAAAGGCAGTGCGGAAACTACGTGGCCGCTTGATGCCCCCGCCGGGAAGCCGTCAGCCCGATCAAGCTCAAGTCGACGCTTTCATTGCTGCGCTCGAGGACGCGCTTGATAAAGATGCTAACGTCGCCGGGCATCCTGTCGCGGGGCGTGTGCCGATCCAGCGCATGACGCGAACGGAATACGCAACCGCTGTGAAGGATTTGCTTGGTGTGGAGATTGATGCGGAGAACCTGCTGCCGACTGAGATCGAGGTCGGTGGATTCGAGAATATTGCAGCCGCTCTCAGCATTTCACCGGCATTTCTCGATCAATACGTCGGCGCCGCGCGGCTCGCCGCGAAACTGGCCGTTGGTGACGCCGTTCCTAAGCAGGCCAGCACGCGTTATCCATTGCCGCCCGGCAATCAGGCCGCTCATATCGACGGCCTCCCTCTCGGAACACGCGGCGGGATGAAGTTCAGACACAATTTCCCCGCGGACGGGGAATATCGATTCACCGTTCTCGATCTAGACGTGGGCCTCTATACGCGCACGATGGAGACGCGCCACGCGCTTGTCCTGTTAGTGGACGGTCGGGAAGTGTTCCGCAAGGCACTGGGTGGGTTGGAGGATCTGAGTATCGTGGACCACGGTGGCGCGCCAGGCCGGGCCCAGATCATGGAACGCTTCAAGAATATCCCAGTTCAGGTTCATGCGGGTGTGCACGATATCGTCGTTACCTTTATAGAGCGGGCTGAGATTGAAACCGATGAATTTGTGAATTTCAGAACGGACGGAAACTTTGGGACCGGTCTGCGGGCTCCTCGGATGATCGACGGAGTCACCGTCATGGGACCGTTCAACTCGCCCGGCGTTTCCAAGACTCCCACCCGCGACCGCATCTTCATTTGCCAGCCAGAA
>DATFXZ010000183.1:0-3187 GCA_035315305.1 Terriglobia bacterium
CGATTCCAATTGTCATCGAACGCGAGGGCAAGCAGTTCCAATTCACAGTGACGCCGGTGCGCAAGGGACGCGAAGAGGCGGGTGATGTCGGTATGTTCCCCTACTATCGGCAAATCGTCCAGGATGTGCAGCCGAATTCGCCGGCCTTGGCGGCCGGTATTCATGCGGGCGACGAGATCATTCGAGTGAATGGAATTGATATTCGGGCTAATGGACGTACGCTTCCGCAGATCCTTCAGCAGATTACCGAGAAGACTTTTCCGATAAGTGTTCTACGCAGCGAGAATCCTGCAGCAGCCGTAAGGGCACCGGAACCGCGTCGAGGCTTCTTCTCAGCGGCGTGGAATCGATTGGTCCATCTGTTTACACGAAACGGTACGGCCCTTGACGCAACCGCGCCGAGATCAAGCGACGTACAGCAGGTAGCTGCGGCGGAACAGCGCAAAGAAGTCGAGCTACAGGTCACCCCGGAACTACGAGAAGGTCGAAAGATGATTGGAATTGGGCTGCAGTACCCCAGCGTCCACATCAAACTTGGCCCAATGGCGGCTTTGCAGAAATCCATAGAGAGCAATAAAGAAAATGCTGTGTTGATCTTCCAGGTGATCGGCAGGCTCGTCAAACGTGAAGCCTCGGTCAAGCAATTGGATGGGCCGATCAGCATTATCAGTTATTCAGGCCAGGCATATCAGGCGGGCTTCGTAACGTTGTTTACATTCATGGCGCTGATCAGCCTGAATCTCGGAATCTTGAATATCATGCCTATCCCGATTCTCGACGGAGGCGTGATACTGCTTCTCATTATTGAATCACTGTTGGGTCGTGACTTGAGCCTCCGCATGAAAGAGCGAATCGTTCAGGCTAGTGTAGTCTTCATCCTAATGGTCATGGTCATCGTTCTCTATAACGATGTCGTGAAGCTGCTTCCCCCTGCTCAACCCGGCCCATGAAAGTCCTTGCTCCAGAGATGCAGGTTTTCATGGAGTATCTGCAGGGACGCAAGCTTAAACTCACACCGCATCGTGAACTCATTCTCGAAAGCTTTCTGACCCACGAAGGGCACCGTAGCGTAGAGGACATTTATCGTGTGGTACGAGAACAAGACCCCCGCGTCGGTTACACGACGGTATATCGAACGATGAAGCTGCTGGCTGACTGCGGCCTTGCACGCGAAATCGACCTGGCGGATGGAATCACGCGGTACGAACACCTCTACAACCACGAACATCACGATCACATGATCTGTATGCAATGTGGGCAGTCGATCGAATTTTACGACCCCGAGATCGAGGCGCTTCAGGACGAGGCGTCGGAGCAACTAGGGTTCAAGGTACTCGATCACAAGTTGCAGATCTACGGTTTGTGTCGTGACTGCAGACGAGCGTAGCCTGGGATTACACGGATCTGTGTATTCTGGGCTTGATTAAGTCCACCGCGCATCGCATTGCCGCCTTCATCCCAGAGGGATCTGCCTGGCCTGTTCCCGCGATCGGAAACGCCGTCCCATGGTCCGGCGATGTCCGTACATAGGGAAGGCCGAGCGTCACATTTGTCGCTTCGCCATGAGCGATCAGCTTAATCGGAATCAGACCTTGATCATGATACGGCGCAACCACGACGTCGAACTCACCGCAGTGGGCGCGATAATACAGGCTATCCGCAGAGTGCGGGCCGGAAACCGCTATCCCTTCTGCGGCGCATTGTCGAACCGCGGGTGCGAGAATGTCGATATCTTCGCGGCCGAACATGCCGCCTTCGCCGGCGTGCGGGTTGATCGCCGCTACGGCCAGGCGTTGCGGCCGAAGTTGTGTGTGTACGAACCGAATAAGCCGCACGTACTGATCCGTCGAAACTTGTGCAAGCGCGTCATGCAATGAAAGATGAATAGTCGCCAGGACGACTTTGAAAGTCGGTGCGAAGAACGCCATGGCATATTCCCGAACCTGTGCGCGGTCGGCAAGAAAATCCGTCTGCCCATGAAAGTCGCCGCCAATGGCTTCTTTGTTTACGGGAGCTGTCACAATCCCATTGAGCTCACCGGAGAGAGCCGCTGAGCTCGCCTCCTCGAGATAAGCAAGCGCGCGTTGGCCGGCAGCGGGATTTTGTTTCCCCCATTCGATCGTGGAGGTATCCGCCCCCAGGTCACGGAGAAAGAGGACAGAATCGCTGGTTAGTTCGGAGAGATTTTCAATCCATTGAAAATTGATACTAGGATGGAAGCGCGTGATATTCCGGTCGAATATCGATCTATCCGTGAAGAGCACCCAACGAGCAAGATCCAAGACGGATGAAATCGATTTAAGTACGACTTCAAGACCGATGCCGGCAGGGTCGCCCGAGGTGATCCCGATCGTGGCGCGCATGCAGGACCTGGTTAATCGACTTCCTTGTCTTCGTTTTCCTTGTACATGTATTTGATGTAATGCTTCAGGAGCAGAACCGGCGGCTCCGGAGAACGATTCATTTTGATCGAATTCTTGTCATACCATTCGATCGAACCCTTGATCGTCTCACCGTCCTGGAGAACAACGACCATCGGCGTCTTGTTCTGTATCTGCTTCACGTAGTAAAAATTTTCCGCATTCGTTTGATCGTTCGGCGCGGGTCGTTTCGCGCGGGGCTGCCTTACCGTGAGTTGCTCTTTAATCTCGGCAAGGCTTGGCCGAATCAATTTCCGATTTGACATATTTCCTCACTAAAACGTGTCGCAAATGAACTGTCGTTCGGAGGTTTGCGCAGGTTTGCAGTTAAGTTACGAGGGATTTTAACGAACGCGCGTAAAAATCACAAGGGCCACTGTACCGAATATCCTAGACCGAGCGACGTAGAACGCCTTGACACCGATCTTCAGCCCTGTCACCATACGCGACGTGTTGACGAATCGTCCAAGTTCAAGCTTTGCTTGCTAATGGTGGCTGCTCTGACGGGCAGCCCGGAGGACGTGCACTAAATTCCCGGAGCTGCCTTCTAGGAGGCAGCTTCAGTTTTTTTAGGGATGCCGCCTACTCAGGTCGCAGCCCTACTGCTTTTGTAGGGCTTGGCTCCACTTTTATTCGAGGAGTTTTCTATGGTCCGCAAAGCAGTGTTCTTTCCAAGTCAAACCTACCGAACAAAGCTGGGTATTGAGGTCCATCGGACTGTTAAGGAGATTCCCGTCGACGACGCGATCAAGCCGCTCATTACAGCC
>DATFXZ010000184.1:0-3115 GCA_035315305.1 Terriglobia bacterium
TCAAACGGCTCGTGCTGAATCAGGCGTTGCGGATGACGGCCATTGGTCTTGTGCTCGGAACGGGTCTCGCGATTGGAAGCGGACAACTCATTCGAAGCGTCGTCTATGGTGTGGTTCCGTCGAACCCAACAATCCTGATCACGGTGGCTCTCGTCGTCGGGGTCATCACATACGCCGCGTGCTATGCGCCCGTTCAGCGTGCGCTCCGGTTTGACCCTGTCACGGTCCTTCGGAACGACTGAGGAACGGCGTACATTCGACCTGTCGGGAAGTGCGAGGGACGTCGAAGACTCCACGAAAAACGCACGACCTATTAGTTCCTACCCCTGGAAGATTTTTCGTAACTATTTCTCTGGGATTGGTGTCTTTATTCCCGGACTCAACGATATTGGAGGCTAACGATGTCGGCATTCCGGCAGGACCTGGTCTATGGATTGCGACTTCTTCTGAAGAAGCCGGGATTTACGGTCACTGCCGCACTCTCGCTGGGCCTCGGAATTGGTGCAAACACGACGATCTTCAGTTTAATTAACATCACACTCTTGCGGCCGCTACCTTTTCCCGAGTCAAACCGGCTCGTCGCCATTTGGCAGGCTCCTGTCAATCATCGCGATCAAAGAGATGGAGTGAACCTGCCCAGTTATGTGGCTTGGCGGGAGCAAAATCGTTCATTTGAGTCCATGGGTGGCTTCTTCGGAAACTCCGTAAATCTAGGCTCCGAAGGAAAAGACGCTTTCGCCGAACGCATCAGCGGGCAGTACTTCACGACTCCGATGTTCGAGACGCTGGGAATCAAGCCGGCGATGGGACGAGTGTTCACAGAAGATGAGGGCAAAATCGGCTCGCCGTCCCCCGTCGTTGTAGTCAGCCATGGGATGTGGCAGCGACGCTTCAATGCAGACGCGTCTATTCTTGGTAAAACGATCACGCTAGATAATGTGCCGCACACGATCATCGGTGTCATGCCTCCGAATTTCAGTTTTCTTCAGGATAATGCGGATTTCTGGTCTCCCTCCGGATTTGGTCGCGAACGCGCGGAAAGCGCGGCTGGCCTGATCGTCGTGATTGCGCGGCTCAGGAAGAATGTATCGATCCGGCAAGCACAATCGGAAATGGATGCCCTCTCGGCGCAGCTTGCGGCATCTGACAATCGGAACAAGGATAGAGCGGCTGTTCTTCAACCACTGCAAGAGGCAGCTTACGGTGGATTTCAGGGGCCTTTGCTCACCTTGCAAGGGGCGGTTGCGTTTGTTCTGCTAATCGGATGCGCGAATGTGGCCGGTTTGCTGATAGCTCGCGGTGTTTCACGAAAGACGGAGATCGCAATTCGCGCCGCCATTGGCGCAGCGCGCAGGCGCATTGTGATGCAGTTTTTGACAGAGAGTGTGCTGCTTGCTGTTGTCGGCGGTGTTCTCGGAGTATTTCTAGCGTGGGGCGGAATGCGCTTGTTTACCACGGCAGCGCCTCCGGGTTTCCCCAGACTGCAAGAGCTTGCGTTGGATAGTCATGTACTTGCCTTTACGCTGTTTGTGTCAATTATCACTGGCTTGTTGTTCGGCACGATTCCAGCGCTGCAAGCATCGAAACCGAACCTTGTCGACAGCCTCAAGGACTCGTCCCGAAGCGCCAGTTCCGGCATTGGGCGCCACCGGCTTCGAAGCACGTTGGCGACGGTTCAAATTGCCTTGACCCTGGTGCTCTTGATCGGTGCCGGTCTAATGATCAACAGCTTCATGCGCATTCAAAACAACAACCTCGGGATGGACCCGCACAACCTGTTGACCTTCGACTTCCGGTTCCCAGTGGCAGAAGTGATGAAACGCGTCGCGATGTACAAGGGCACAGGCCTGTGGGACATCAACCCGAATATGCCATTGACCTATGAGCGCGTTCGGGAACGCTTGAAGAACTTGCCGGGAGTCCAATCGGTGGCGGCTTCAAGCCATGGCCCGTTGCAAGGCGCTTTTCCGATGGATTTCTTGATCGAAGGAAAACCCGCTCCGCCGGCGGGCAGCAACGGCTCCCCTCAAAACGCGGGCTATCTTTCGATCACTTCGAACTACTTCGCCACGTTGAAAATTCCGATTTTGCGCGGTCGCGATTTTGATGAGCGTGATACGGCCGCAAACACGGCTGTCGCCATCATCAACCAAGCGATGGCGAAACGATTCTGGCCGAATGAAGACCCGATCGGAAAGCGCATTACATTCGATTTCATGCCGAACGATCGTCCGCGCGACATCGTAGGCATTGCTGGTGACACGCGTTCGTTTCGCACCGAGCGTGAGGCCGGTCCATTGGTATACGTACCGCACGGTCAGGAAATGCGATGGCGTGGTCCCAGTCTGGCGGAGCGAAACGGCATGATTTTCATTTTGCGTACATCGGGAGACCCGATGAACATTCTTCCAAGCTTACGCCGTGCTGTGGCTGAAATCGATCGCACGAAGCCCGTCGCAAACGTGCGAACGGTCGAGGAGATTATGGATCGACAGGTTCAGTACGTGCGCCTTTACGTACTCTTGCTTGCTGTTTTTGGAAGCATTGCGGCAGTACTTTCCGCAGTGGGCATCTATGGCGTGATGGCATCCAGTGTGGTCCAGCGCACACACGAAATCGGCATCCGCATGGCTCTGGGCGCCAGCCGACGCGAAGTACTGGGGCTAATCGGTCGGCAAGCGCTTGTCGTAATCGGAATCGGTCTAGTCGCGGGCCTCGCCGGTTCGTTCGCTTTAACACGCGTCCTATCGACAGCTCTCTGGGGTGTTACGGCCACTGATCCGGGTACGTATGCCCTCGTGTCGCTGTTTCTCCTGATCGTAGGATTCATCGCTTGTTTCATTCCGACGCGCCACGCAATGAAGGTTGATCCCACCATCGCGCTTCGTTCAGAGTAGATTATGCTGAAAAATGGCACGGGAACTTGATCATCTTTTTATCTTCACCAGCGTCGGCGCTCGGGAAGTTGAGCCACTCCTGAAGTTCGGTTTGACTGAAGGGGAACCCAATACACATACCGGGCAGGGCACGGCGTGTCGCCGGTTCTTCTTCCACAATGCATATCTTGAGTTCGTGTGGGCGCACGATGAACAGGAAGCCACAGACGCGTGGGTCA
>DATFXZ010000185.1:0-3472 GCA_035315305.1 Terriglobia bacterium
TTTTGTCGCATGCAGACTCGTTTCTCAGCAGCAGAACGCCCAAGTCGAGATGGTGTTTGACCGACCCCCTCGCTCGCTTCGCTCGCGTCTCGCCGAAGGCGGCAGGGGGGCGCTCGCACACCAGCTGGAATAGCGCCGCTCCAGGATTCTAGGCTAAGCCGATAAAAAACCTTAAATCGTCTTTTGGTGGTTTAAAATCGTCCCGTCTTGTTAGTCCATTCCATCTTCGTTTTCCTAATCCTGGTCGCGCGTCCTCAGGTGGACCGCGTCAGTTTCCGCATCATTACTGTACCCACGGAGGCGAAAGCGGTGGAACTGCGCGCGCGAATTCTCGCGGGCGAGTCGTTCGAGACACTTGCGCGAGAAAATTCGACCAGTCCGTCGGCGCAGGCCGGCGGTTTCATGGGTACGTTTGCTCCATCGGACCTGAGACAGGAGTTGCGGACCGCTCTTTCGGGCTTGGCCCCCGGAGGAATCAGTCCCGTGTTCAGAATGGACAAAGAGTTTGTTCTGCTCCAGTCGGTCGCGCCGGACGAAATGGAATGGGCTACCGAAAACGCCGCGGCCTTGGATTGGCTTCAGAAGGAGCGGTACACGGAGGCAGCACGATCATTCTCTAGAGCGGTTCAGCTTGCGGAAAAGTTTGGCGCTGATGATGACCGTCTCGGGCAGAGTCTCAACGGCCTGGCTGAAACTTATCGCCGGCAGGAAAACTTTGCCGGCCTGGCATCGGTCCATCGACGGATTATGTCGATCCGCTGGAGCCCGTCTTCGAACCAGGGAGACTTGGCTGTTGCCGATTTAATAGACCGCTTTGCGGATGTCCTCACTCTCGCATACTTCCGGGGCGACCAATTTCGAGACGCGCTGAAGAAGTATCAGGATGCATTGAATAGAACGCCGGCAAACGAAGCTCTGTACCTGGCGATGAGCAGCATTCTGGAAAAGGCGGAACTGACGGCGGAAGCTGCGGAAATCATGCAGCGCGCAGTCCGCGCGTTTCCGTCATCGCGTCGCGTCCGCTATAAAGAAGCTGAAATGCATCGCGATTCTGGACGCATGCGCAAAGCTCTGGACACCTTCCAGGAAGCCAGTCAAATGAAAGCGCCGGCCGGAATGACGCCTGAACTCGACCGATTACAGCTCAGTTTTATTTATCAAAGAATCGGAGGTATCAATACCGATCTCACGCAGTTTGACGCTGCTATCGCGGCTTACAAGAAGTCGCTGGAAATCTCTCCGGAAAATGCGGACGCGCGGATTGCCCTCGGTGATCTCTATCTTCGACGCGGCCAATACCGCGAGGCGCTTACCGAATACGCGCGCGTTGTGGCAGCACTTCCCGACAAGGCCGGCCCTCAGTATCGTGTTGCAGACGCGAACCTGCAGATGGGAAATTTCGCTGACGCAGCGGCATCCGCGGCGATGGCGTTGAAGATCGATCCGCAGCTGCGAAAAGCGCGATACGTGATGGGCATGGCTCTGATTCGCTCGGGCCGCAGTGAAGAGGGTCAGAAGGAGCTCGAGCAATATCGTAAACAGGAAGCGGACGCTCAGGCGCAGATAAACAATCAACGAGACGTCCTGGTTTCGAACCGTGGGGCATCGGCGCTGGTGCTCAACGGGCAAGCCGAGGAAGCCATTGCATCATTCCGCAAGAGCATCGAGGTCAATCCTGATGTCGCTGCCCTCCGGCTCAACCTCGGCATTGCGTTCGACGTCTTGGGCCGTCCCCGTGAGGCTGCCTCGACGCTGCAGGCTTTGCTGGATAGCGGAATGAGTGATGACTTTCTGGTTTACAGGTCCCTCGCGCGCGCATACGAAAAGCTCAAGGACGAAAAAGCCAGCCAGAAGTACGCTGCGCTCTACATTCGAAAGATCGATGCGGCGCTAGAGGAGGAATTGCGTTGACTCATTGTATTAAGCCGGCACTGGCACTCCTGATCGCCGCGTTACTCGCGATAAGGCTTGTCGAACTTGCCGGCGCCGCACAAGAGCAAACGCACGTACAGTTCGTCAACATCGCTTCTGAGGCGAAGGTTGCTTTTAAACACGAAAACGGCGCCACTCCTCAAAAATACATGCCGGAAACAATGGCGGGTGGAAGCATCATTCTTGATTACAACAATGACGGCTGGCCCGATATCTTCTTTGTCAACGGCGGCTCATTCGTCGACAAGCAGAAAGCAGCTGGCGCGCGTCACCGGCTTTACCGTAACAACAAAGACGGAACTTTCACGGACGTCACCGCGACCTCAGGAATCGGCGTCTCGGGATTCGGAATGGGCGCCTGTTCGGCGGATTATGACAACGACGGCTGGCCCGACCTTTACATCACCAGTGTTGGGGGCAATAAGCTGTATCACAACAACGGAAGCGGCACATTTACAGATGTCACCGACAAAGCCGGCGTGGGCTCGCAGCTCTGGAGCGCGAGCTGTGCCTTCGGCGATATCGATAATGATGGCTATGTGGATCTTTTTGTGACGAACTACGTCGACTTCAGCGTCCAGAACAACAAATACTGCGTCTACACCGGAGACACGCGGGTCTACTGCCACCCTAATGTCTACAATGGTGTGCCCGACATTCTTTATCGCAATAATGGAGACGGCACGTTCTCGGATGTCAGCCGGTCGGCGGGAATCTACCGCCCTGATGGCAAGGGTCTCGGAGTGGTTTTTGGAGACTACGACGGCGACGGTTGGATCGATATTTACGTTGCGAACGACTCGACGCCAAATTTTCTTTTTCACAACAAAGGAAAGGGCGTCTTCGAAGAGGTGGGATTGCTGGCGGGCGTCGCCGTCGGTAGTGACGGCCAAGCGCTCGCCGGCATGGGCACAGACATGGGCGATGTCTACGGCGACGGATTGCTCGACATCTTCGTCACGAACCTCGACCGGCAGACTCACAATTTGTACCGCAATCTCGGAAAGGGTCTGTTCGCCGATGTCACCTTTGAAAGCGGAGTAGGTGAAGCAACGCTGCCCTTCGTGGGATTTGGCGCCGTGTTTTTCGATTACGACAATGACACCGATCTGGATCTCGCGATCGCGAATGGCGACGTGATCGATAACGTGAGTCTATTTCGAGACAGTACGAGCTATGAGCAGCGCAATCTATTGCTTCAAAACGACGGGATGGGAAAGTTTAGGGATGTTGGACCAGCATCGGGCCCCGGCTTCGCACTAAAGAAACCAAGCCGCTCCCTGTCAGCCGCGGATATCGACAACGATGGCGATCTCGATCTGCTCATTGGCAACGTTGGGCAAACGGCGGACCTGCTTCGCAATGACGGCGGGAATAACAACAATTCGCTGTCGATTCGAACTGTAGGTTCCAAAAGCAACCGCGACGGGATCGGGGCGCGCCTGAAGCTGACCATCGGTGGCAAGGTTCTTCTTCAAGAGGTAAGAGCCGGGTCCAGCTATCTATCGCAAAGTGACTTGCGCGTTCACTTCGGAATGGG
>DATFXZ010000186.1:0-14311 GCA_035315305.1 Terriglobia bacterium
CAGGTCGATGCGTTTGGCACCAAAGAAAGGAAATGCGTAGTTCTCCAACGTCGTGAGCCATTGCGCCGCGTGCTTCGCATTGCGGAATGCCTTGGACTGTTCAGCATGTACCTGTCTTGCTGCTTGCTCGAACGTCGGCACCATCCGCCGCTCCTTGCGCCGCTCCGCAAGCGGATCGCCGCCGGCTCGCGCAATCTTCCGGAGCTTCATGGCCTCTTCCCGAGCCTCGGCCAGCGACACGACGGACAGTCCTCCCAGGCCGATGTCGCATCTTTTTCCGTGTATCAGCGTCCGTAATATGAAGCGCTTCGCGCCCGACGGATCCACGACTAAGTACATGCCGTACTGTCCAAATATTCGAACTGTTTGAAATCATTGGCGGAAAGTGAATTGGGCTGGCCATGACAGTTTAGGGCTCGCTGCCCAATATTACGAAGTTGTTACTTTATCGCCGACTCAGTCGATGTCGTTCATATTCTTGTAACGGAAAAATCGGTTCCGACAAGACTGCGCGAAATCGGCCCAAATTAGGAATTCGCCACCCACAGGTTCACAGGAGTCTATAAGAGCGCACGAGTCCCATCGTTCCGTAAAGCCACCTTGGAATATGTCTAGCATTTAAAGCGACTCCCACCGCCAACAGAACCAGGTACGTCCCAGCACTGACTGGATAGTCGGTAAATCGGAAAAGTCTCCCGCGATATTGTGATTCTGTGGATTCTGTTCAAGGAAAAACGTGTTGATGGCGGGGGATCGGAACGGTCCACGCGAGATGTTGAGCGAACGCCCGACTCGCCGCTGCCAGACCGCGTCCGGTGACAACACGGCCGTCCAAAACCCACTATGCGAGGTATTTGCATCGAAGGACTGAATGTGGCGCACTTTGGCTCGAACAATCAGTTTTGAGGTTTGGCTGTCATAGACCAATTGCTGTTCGATTCCTGATACATGCGATTGATCTCGCGTCTCAGATCCATCAGTTCACGGAGTTCCTGCGCCGTGGGGATTTCGGCTGGCCTCGCCGGTGACTCCGCGCTTCGAGCCGACGAAGGTGCGGTTGTATTCACCGCGGCTTTTTGGAGCACAACATAAAACTTGGTGTTGGCCGGAACGGTCACGGTGATGTTCTGCGAATACGCCGCATTCATCAGCTCCTGCTCGCCGGCGAGAGCGATGTTGCCGGCAATGCGGTCTCGCAACAAACTCTCGCCAGTAATCGACCGGCTCAAACCCGCGCCACCACCGACGACGTACCCGGCGATTGTGCCACCCCGGATAGCGTTCGGCTCAGCACTTTCTTGCCCGTGTTCTTTCCCGAGACCTCGGCCTTCAGCGGTTTCTGATCGAGTCCTACGGCGGCGCCTTCGATTTTCTCTTCTCGTCCATTCGGCATCTGGAGCGTGTGGAATTGCATCTTCACATATCCATCCGATGAAGCCTGTTGGATGCCGCCAAAAACCTTCGCGCCCGCCGGAACGATAACGACCCCGTCGCGTTCGTAGTTGTATTCGACCGCCGCAACGACCAGCATCTTCACTGCGGTTGTCGCGTCGCTTTCAAGGCGCACGAGCAATCGGGCGCCCGGTGCCAGCAGACTCTGCTCCGATATTCCGGGTCGGGCTGTGCCAACGACACCTGTTCGATCCGGCGACTCCGCCGCTCTCACAAATACGATCGATGACTTCATCGAAACCGGGGAATCGCTGCGAACGTCGACCGAGGTCCCTGCAGAGGGTCCGTAGCTGAAAACGCGAGGTGAGTCGACGGGCGCGGCGGTTGTGGACGGGCCTCCGTAACTGTACGTGCCAGTGCCAGTGCGAGTGTTCAACCGGTATGCCGCCAAGGGATCCGAAGAGGCAGTTGGAGGCAGCGGTATCTGATCGGACTTCTTCGGAGGCAATACAGCACTGCGTGAGGACCGAAGGTCCGCATGCTCATCCGCCGAATCTGCCGGCTTGTCCGCCTCACTTCGCCGCGACGTTGCCTGAATATCTGAAGGACTCAATTCCTGTCCACTGCCATCGCTCGTTTGAACATCGGCACTCAAAAGAGGCGTAACAGAAGAGCGCGGCCCCGCCGCCTCACCCGGCGCGCCGCGCCTCCCCAAGTTCGGCGTTCCGCGCGGAGTCGCCTCTCGACTCGGCGGCATCGACGATGGCGTCGAAAATAATCCAATGAACAGCAGACCGGCTCCCACGACACCGACGATCAAGAGAGCTAATGAGCGTGTCCGGTCTTTCGCCAGATCTCGCTTTGTGACGGTCCCGCGCCGCTGGAAGTCGGTAAACAGCTTCCGTACTCGCTGAGTAATTCCGCGCTCGGCAACTGTGGAATCCGCCGCCCGCTGCTCGTGAGGCAAGTCGTCGACGACGTCCAGTTCGCTTGTTTCCTTCTCAGTTTCATCCATCTTTCGTGCTTCATTCATGGTCTTTTCTCCAGAGCTCGGTCGGCCTGAACTGGATCGCCGCCAATACCGGTTGATCGATCGCCGCCGAGTCCGCGATTTGCAGGAAGAGTCCCTCTGTGGACTGTTTGATCGACGGGCGTTCAAAAACGATAACTCCGTCGATGCGTTCGCCCGGCTGAAGCCGTCGTTCCGTCAACTGATATGCCTCCACCGGCACTTGCTGAACGGTGCTCCAACGAGCCCGCTTGAACATTCCCGATCTTGTCTGACCCGCGAGTTGCACCTGAGGAGGAACCAACTCCACGGAGTGTGAGGTCGAATTGGTAACCGAAAATGCCGCGATCAGGCGGGCGCCTATTTCCAGAACCTCACCGATCGCGACGCGAATTCCCGAACCGTAGACTCTTCCAGGCTTCCGCTCACGCTGCCGCCGAAGAATGTCGCTGAGCGCGAATTCATCGGAATGCGGGGCCCCCAAGTCATTTTCACCGGAGTTGAGCTTGACCGTGTCTGCAACGGTGACCGTCGGAAATGAATCTTCGAGGATGAATCCGCCGGAGGGCCGGCAGTCCACGAATAAGTCGATCCCGCCTACTGCCTCGGCTGAAGCGGAGCCGATGCTCTGGAGCAAGAAAACAAAATGCCGTCCGGCAACCGTGGAGGCTACAAGATTTGTCTGAGCCGCGTTGGGCGTAACCGGTCTCACAAAAACGAGCAGCGGCTCGTTCGGAGCATGTTCCGCTTGGAAGAGACTGGAATCACCGACGATGACCGAATTGACTGCCTCTGGAAGATGAATCGTCGTTGTAACGCGGGCAGCGACCGTCAGCGTCGCGGTCTGTCCTTCGACGACAATCCGGACTCGATTCCTGGATTGGGCTGCCGAACTTCCCGAAAGCAAAATCAGCAGCGGGATCAAAAGTTCCTTTCGCATACTTACATCCTCGTTTGTATTTCCGATTCGTATTGAAGGGAGTCGGCGACGAGCGTGGCAAATCCGTCACGCAACAGGAGCCGCTGCCGGTCCGCTTCGGTCTTCGCAATCAGGGGAAGCAGCGTGTCACGATGGTCGGGTAGGATCTCGGAAATGCCGAGGATCTCGAGCGCCTGAGCGACGTCAAGCATCTCCGCTATAGAAGGCGGCTTCTCAAGACTCCAGCCCCGCAGGGCTCGCGCCAGTCCGGCAACCTGTTGATGCAATACAGCTCCGGTCCTCCCGGTCTGGATTTCAAGAATCTGCCGCTCTCGTGCGACGGAGGGGTGGTCGAAGCGAACGTAGAAACTCCTTCGCCGGAGAGGGTCGCCGATTCTCCGTTCCTCGTTTGAGGTCAGTACCACGAACGGAACCGTCTTCGATCGGACCGTCCCGAACTTTGGGATGCTGAGCTGCCAATCGCTAAGGACTTCGAGAAGCAGCGCTTCGAACTCGTGGTCCACTTTGTCGATTTCATCAACCAGAAGCACACATGGCTTCGATTCGTAAAGCAGCGCGCGCAAAATCGGGCCCTTCGAGAAGAATTCGAGGCCGTGTAATTCCTCGCGGATGCTGTCCCAGTCGCCCCGGCTGCGGCTAATCCCGGCCTCAAGCGAAAGTCGTTGTAACGCCTCATCAAATTTGCCGATAGCTTTTTCCTCGTTGATTCCGACGTAGCATTGCAACCTCTCGACGTGCGTATCCGCACTCTTCGCGACGGCGTATGCGAGCTCCGTCTTTCCGGATCCTGGCGGCCCTTCGAGTAGCAGCGGTCGGCGCAGTTTGGCAGAGAGATAGATGGCAGGCGAAATTGTTTCGTCAACGACATAGTTCGCGGCCCGCAGTTTCTCGGCGACGTCCAGCGGTGAAGTGAACATGCATCACGCTCCTTTTTGAAAAACCGAAGCGCCGTGAAGCGCCCCTACTAGGTATGAGGGTTTTTCGACAGATTTTCTGTCTGAAAAACCTCATTCCTTTTATGGGCCTCCTTCAGGACATTCAGGCAGAGATTGAAAAGCGGAGCTTGTCCGGCGGCGGATGGACTGCGAGCAACGGTGGTCGAGCGGGAGTCGAAACGACCTGCTACGCATTGATGGCGTTGAGTGCGGATCAGGAAACGGCACGCAAAAAGGCGATCGATCTTCTCCTGCGACTCCAGAATCCAGATGGAAGCTGGCCGGCATTCGAAGGGGACGACTCGCAAGGATGCTGGACCACGGCGCTCGCGGCCATCGCATTGCGCTTCGTATCATCACCCCTCGAGCCTCCCGCAAGGGCCGCGCGATGGCTGCTCACGCACAAAGGCCGCGAAGGTCATTGGCTCTGGAAATGGAAATTCCGTACGTTGGATCGCGCCGTTCAGTTCAATCCGGACAAGTACGGCTGGTCTTGGTTTCCGGGCACCGTCAGCTGGGTCATTCCCACGGCGTTTTCTCTCATAGCGATCAAACAGTCGCTTTCGTACTCCGAAAACAACCGAGCCACTGATCGAATCCGAATCGGTACAGAAATGCTACGCGACAGAGCGTGTCCTCAAGGCGGCTGGAATGCCGGTAACGCCGTCGTATTTGGCTCCGCCCTCGGCCCGCATATCGACACGACGGCGATCGCACTCCTCGCCCTGACTGAACCGGGAGATGGAACGGCAGCACATGCACTCAAATCTATCCGCGACGCCGTGACCGACTGCTCCTCCGCATACAGTCTCGCCTGGTCGGCGGTCGCGTTCTGTTTGCATCGAGATCCAGTCGTTCATCGTTGCATGGACCACCTTCGGAGAGTGATCGCGGGGGCTGACGGTGTTTCCAACATAGAGAGTCTGAGCCTCGCGGCCATCGCTATCAAGACGGCCGAAGGCATGGGGAATCCATTCGAGGTGTGATTTGAAATGAACAGACGCGACTGGCTCATTGCTTCGGCCGCAACCGCCGGAACCGCTTTGACGACGGGGCGATTGCGACGGCCTAAATATGCCCGCGACCTCCGTCCCAAACGATCACGTATCGCGGTGCTTCATTCCGACGAGTACTCAGGGAAACTCGACGAACTCGTCTATCAAGGGCTCCAACTCTTCGGCCTGGACGTTCGCGGAAAATCGGTTCTCCTGAAACCCAACATCGTCGAGTACATCCCTGGTAGGCCGATTAACACGGACACGCAACTGATCGGCGCCGCCGCTGAGGCCTTTCTTCGGCTGGATGCCGCGTCCGTGATCGTAGCGGAAGGACCCGGACATCACCGCGACACGGATCTCCTGTTGCACGAAACCGGTCTCGGCGATCAGCTAAAGCAACGAAAAGTTCGGTTCGTCGATCTCAATCGCGACGAACTGATCAAGACCAAACTTCAGGCGAACTATTCCGGGCTGGAACATTTGTGGCTCCCACGAAGCGTGACGGCGTCGGATTTCATTGTCTCGATGCCGAAGGTCAAAACCCACCACTGGGCCTGCGTGACGCTCAGCATGAAAAACATGTTCGGCATTGTTCCCGGGAATCGATACGGCTGGCCGAAAAACGTACTTCATTGGGCCGGAATCCACGAAAGCATTCTCGATATCTGCGCCACGGTCCGTCCTGATTTCGTCATCGCCGACGCCATCGTTGCAATGGGGGGAGACGGGCCGCTGAATGGCGCTCCGAAAATTCTCCGAACGCTCTTAATTGCCGATGATCCCGTCGCCGCGGACGGATACTTGGCAGGTCTTCTGAACATTCATCCCAGCGACATCAATCACATTCGGGAAGGCGCCAAATTTATCGGGAATCATCGCTACGTCACTCTGTGATCGAAATCGAATGGCTATCAAGCGAATTAAACAATCCATGCAAAGCTCCTTGACCGCAGCAAGATCGCGGCGTACGGTAGGCATCCCTCAAAGTGAGCCCGCCGTCCCGTTCCGTCGCAGTTTCATTTTGCAAACGCGAGGGTAATGAGGTTCAGATGATTCGTTGGCTCACGATTGAGAAATTCTCGGCAGAGTCCGGCTATACTCCCGACGCGGTGAGATCGAAGATCAAGCGTGGCGATTGGCTTGAGGGACATGTTTGGGCAAAGGCGCCAGATGGAAGGATTCTCATTGATATCGAAGGGTACGAAAAATGGGTAACCAGTCACCAGCAGGTATTCGCGTCAGAAGCGAATCCTCGATAGAAATCGATTTCTATTATCGAGGCGTGCGCTGCCGCGAACGTATCAAGCTTCAACCTACAGAGAAAAACATCAAGTACTGCGAGCGATTGAAAGCTCGCGTTGAAGACGAAATCGCAAAGAACGAATTTGATTACGCAAAGCATTTCCCCGATTCGCCAAAGGTTAAATTCTTCGCCAAAATGCCGGGCGATAAGATCACCATCGAAACCTATCTTCAACGGTGGCTCGAATGCGAACGTCAGAACGTGAAGTCATCCACGTGGCGCGGGTACGAGAAGATCCTTCGCGGCCATCTTATACCAGGATTCGGGAAACTTTGTCTTTCTGATCTTCGACGTAAGCACGTCAAGGAGTGGGCGTCGCAGCGCACGATGACGCCGAAAACCTTAGGCAATGTTCTTTCTCCACTTCGCATCGCATTGGATGACGCAGTTCTGGACGAATTTATCGAGCACAATCCGCTAGCAGGCTGGAAAATCAAACGACGACGAAGCGGCGGGCGGGGCTCCAACAAGAGCAAGGCACGTCAGATTGATCCATTCTCTTCAGAAGAGCGCGACGCCATTCTCAGCGCGGTCGATGACCAGGGGCGCAATTTCGTGAAATTCGCGTTCTGGACAGGACTCAGAACGTCCGAGCTTTGCGCCCTTGATTGGGCAGACATCGATTGGGTTCGCAACGTGGTGCGCGTATCGCGCGCTCTAACGCAAGGATCGGACGAAGCGGAAGAGCCAAAAACTGAAGCTGGAGTTCGCGACGTGAAATTGCTGCCACCCGCACTCGAAGCGCTGAAGGCACAAAAGGCGTACACCTTCTTGAAGGGCGCCGAAGTCTTCCAGAATCCTCGTTCCGGTGAGCGTTGGACCGGAGATCAGGCGATCAGGAAAACTCTGTGGCTCCCTGCACTGAAACGCGCCGGTGTTCGGTATCGGAATCCGTATCAGACGCGCCACACCTATGCGAGCATGATGCTGATGGCTGGCGAGCATGTCATGTGGGTTGCCAAGCAGATGGGTCATACGGATTGGGCATTTACGGCCCGGACGTATTCGCGGTGGATCCCCGACGACGCGCCCGATGCAGGCAACAAGGCGGTTGCGCTTTGGTCACAATCCGGTCACGGCACCCATGTAAGTCATTGATTCTACGAAAGAAAGAGCGGGTTCGATTCCCGCCGCCTCCACCTTGTTTCCAAAAATCCTAAGCGCTAAGACGGCCACTATTCGATCGCTCTTTTTTGATGGAATCCAAGAGTCCAGCACCTTGGTATACTCCCGGGGCGTCGATACGACTCATGTGGAAAAACGACTCAATTGGACGCACATTCCTCATAATCTGGCTGTGTTCTGCAGGCCTGGTCACGGCGGCGCGTTTGTTGCACGCGGTACCGATGACTCTAGACCTCGCATTTCAGATTCAGGTGGCCCACAACTTATTAGCCGGCAAGGGTTTCTCGATCTACAACCATTATTCGTCGGAGCTGATCGCCCCCGCCACGCTCAGCACGTTGACAATTTTTCCTGCAGGATACTCCCTGTATGCTGCCGCGATCCTCGCCGCTGGAGGTCGCGAGGACACTGCCATACGCCTCTTCGCGGCGTCCGCGACCATACTGGGCTGGTGGGGCTGGGGTCTGGCGGCTTATCCCTTCTTCAGCACTAAGTTGTCCACAACAGCTTTTTATAAATGGACCGGCTTTTTGATTGCCGCTTTAACCCCATTGCTGTTCACCATAAGCTGGGGTGGCACTGACATCGTTCTTTGGGCTGTTGTGCCGTGGGTACTGCTTTGGATTACGAAAGGTGCGAACGAGGAATTACCCGGTCGTGAATGGTTTGATTTGGTCGCCGGTATCGTTTGCGGCTTCGCAATCTTGCTGCGGTATGCGAGCGTGTTTGTTGCGGCCTATGCTTTTCTCCTCATAATGTGGCAGTCCAGACTGCGTCTACGTGTCCTAACTCAACGTTGGACTGTGTTTGCGCTGGGGTTGCTTCCAGGTGTAGGAATCCAGGCATATATCAATTACTTCCTCAGCAATGCACCGGCGCGACCTGGTCAGTTGTCATTCCAGTATGGGTTTGCTGCTGCCATAAAACGTACGCTCGAGGGGATTCCCTTGCTGGGGGCTGCCAATTTTCCATGGACATTTTGGTTTCCACAATATGCGCAGCACGTTTTGTTTCCCGAAGTAAGCGGTACCGTACCGTGGCAATTAGCAATCACGTTGGGCCTTTGCATCTTCCTTGCGCTGACGATCAGGTCGTACGGAATCAACCTGAGTGAGGCCGTCAAGGACTTCCGTGTGGCGGCTCTCGGGCTCTTTGTTGCCTTTCCGCTATTACTGTTGGGCTGCATGACGCTAGGCACATATAACTACGTTGGCAATACCCGCTACTACTGGCCTCTCATGCCTCTCGGTGTCTTCGTGGTTTATTCTTTTCTAACCGTTGATCACAAAAGCAAAACTACAGGCCTCAAAATAATTCGCTCTTTAGCGGTGATCTATCTCTTCGGGTATATAGCGATGAACTTGACGCGGACTGCACTTTTTTTCACGCCCGGAGAGCAAGGTACAATACGGCGCAGCCAGATGATTGGCAGTGGCCTCGGGCCTTGGCCATCCCGCGGTATAGATCATGAATATTCTTTAGCACGAACATTCGTCACAGCGCTCGTGAAGAAGGAGCCAGACACGGTGCTTTTGGTGAGCAACAAGCGAGCGTGGTTTGTGGGGGACTCCGCTTTTGATCCGTCGAGAATTCATGAACTCAGTTGCAGTAGAGCCTCACATCTGACCGGCCCAGTGCACCTAGTCTTCGTCACCCATAATGAAGGCAAGCCTGAAGATTTGTGGTCCAGTGATCCGCCCCCACACGCAGAATGCTTTAACACGTTGCCCAGCCTCCGTCTGTTGCAACGATTTCCAGAAGAGGGAGTAAAGGTTATCGAATCCCGTGTTCCAGCGGGTATGCGGATCATGCTCCGACCGTGATTTCACGGGTCGAAGCAAACGACGTCGTATAATCGGCCCGTCACTACTCAATTAGGAGGCAGGTGAATCCACGGGTATTTGTGATTGTCCCGGCGTTTAACGAAAGAGAAGTCATACTTTCGACGCTGCAGTCTCTGCTTCGGGCTCAGTACAACGTAGTCGTTATCGACGATGGCTCAACGGATGGCACCAGCGCTCTGATGACCAACTGTCCTGTCTATCTTCTGCGACATGCCATTAACCTCGGCCAGGGAGCCGCACTTCAAACCGGGATGAGCTTTGCGGTACAAGAGGGTGCAGAAATCATCGTGCACTTTGATGCCGACGGGCAGCACAGCATCGAGGACATTGAGAGTTTGATAGAACCGCTTCGAAAAGGCGAGGCTGACGTGGTACTCGGTTCACGATTCCTACGTCAGGTTGACAGATCTGCTGTGCCGCCCCATAAACGACTGCTGCTGCGAGCGGCGGTCGTGGTGAACTGGCTTGCAACCGGCGTGTGGCTAACCGATGCTCACAATGGCTTTCGCGCATTGACAGGTGATGCCGCCAAAAGAATTCGTTTACGTGAGGCTGGTTTCGCACATGCGACGGAGATCATCGGTGAAATCCGGCGTGCGGGCCTGCGATATGTCGAGAAACCCACGTCAATCAGGTATACCGACTATTCCAAAGGTAAGGGTCAGCCCATATGGAATGCAGTAAACATATTGATCGATTTGCTCCTCAGACGGGTCTTTAAATGAGTCCAATTCAATTAATTCTCATTCTCCTGATGGTCACGGCGATTGCAACATACTTTCATCGGTTGCGGTCCAAATTCCTCGACAATTTAATCGTTTTGGCGATAGGAACGGCCGGTGTCGTAATGATCGTGATGCCGAAATGGACCACGTCGCTCGCGCATTACCTCGGCGTAGGACGGGGTGTGGATCTCATCATGTACTTGGCTTGGATTGGCGTAATTTTCGTCTGTCTGCTGCTCTATTCAAAAGTGCGCGGAATTCAATCGAGTGTGACTGAATTAGTCCGTGCGCAAGCGATTGACAATGCACTGAGACCAAAAGATCGCGAAAACAATAACTAACCCTACGTCTTTACGGCTATCACGCGCATCGCGTCGAACAGATTAATCGGAAGACAATAAGCGTCCAATGAAGGCATGGGGCGCGAACGAAGACCCAGCATTCTGGTCAGCTGAAAGACAGCCAACGAAAGTGGCACAAGCTTTGCCGGCCTTGAGAAATGGACCACACGGAAGCCGGCGCGTGACAATATGGAATGAATTGTTCGGTATGAGAAGAAGAAAACATGCTGCGGCGGCGTCATCAGCCGCCAAGCTGATCCCATGACACGGCTTAGAACACTGTCCCAATCTCCTGTCGAAATCAAAATATGGCCGCCCCTATTCAGACTGCGGCTGGCCATGCGCAAAACTTCCAACGGCTCCACCAGATGCTCAATTACGTCCAACATCACAACGACATCGAACGGGCCACGTTGCGCCAAGCACTCCTCAGTGACCGTTCCAGTTACGACATCCAGTCCCTGAGTGCGGCAATACGCGCTGGCATCCACGGCCAGCTCGCATCCATGGACGTCAAAGTATTTGCGTGCTTCCATAAGAAAAAAGCCATAAGCGCAGCCGATTTCAAATAGATTCCCGCTAGTTCGCCCCTGGCGTAAAAGACTCTTCACGACGTTCCGGAATTCCCTTCGAAGAACAGCTTCGCTGCCGAGATAATCAGCGTATCCATCACTTTGATTCCCATCAAAGTAATCACTTGAATAGATCGTCGCTGGGTCAAATTGGTCGTTGAGCGCTGTCCGACCAAGTCCACAATCGGAGCACCGCACAATTTCGTAGCCCAACTTTCTATACATCGGTTTCGTTTTGGCGAGCGACCCACAGGCCGGACAGTCTTGAGACGAGTTTATTACCTGCATCACCCTCCCCGAGTTTCCAAGTGCGTGACGACGATTCGGATCTGTTCGTAGGGAATGGTTCCCTCGAGTCGATCGAAAATGGGTTTCAAGTATACGCTGCCGAGTTCTTTCACAGCATCGGCAACTTTGCCGTAAGCGTCGGATGTGACCCACGAATCAACCGATTGTGCCGGATGGGTTTGGATGAATTCGACGAGATAGCCACAAACCGTGCTCACAGCGCGGTCCGTCGCCTCCGCCACGTGTTCGAGACTTTCGCGTTGTGCAAATAACTCAAATGCCTTTTGTTTTGCATCGCCGCGATCCTTTGATTTTTTACGACCGGTGGGGCCATTGCTCGTGGTGTTCAGTGGCAGACCATGCGACTTGCAATATCCAGCAATCGCTTCGAGAAAGCGGGGTCCGAGATCCGCCACTTTCCGCTCACCGACGCCGCGGATTCCGAGCAGCGCTTCCGGCGACCCTGGGCGCAGCCGGGCCATTTCCCGCAGTGTGGCGTCGCTGAACAGGACGTAAGAGGGCAACCTCCGCGCTTCGGCAGTCTCAAGGCGGATTGTGCGGAGTACCTCAAACAAATCCCGATTAACTCCTTCCCATGAATCTTCGTCAAAGCGAGTCTTGCGCACTTTCGTCTTCGGCTGCAGCAACTGAACCGCTCGATGTCCGCGCAGTACGGCCATGGAGTTTTCATTGAGTTTGAAGACAGGGCGATCGCCTGCCGTGCGATCCAGCAGACCGTCGTCCAATAGTTGATAGAGCATATTCGTCAGCGTCTTGTGGTCGGTATCCTTCATCAGGCCGTACGTAGATAGTTGCTGATGACGCCAGCGACGGACACGCTCCGTATCCGCGCCGACGAGCACGTCGACAATATGTTCTGCTCCAAATTGCTGGCCTGTCCTCGCAACACAAGACAGGATTTTCTGGGCGGTGATTGTGGAGTCCTCAAGTCCTTCGATTTCATTCAAGCAAACGTCGCATGCGCCGCAAGGCCGATTCGGAAGCAGCTGACCGAAATACTGTGACAACGTCCGGTGCCTACAATCGATTCGATTACAAAAGCGGCGCATGTGCTCCAGCAAATCTCGAGAAGCCGCGATCACTTCGTCTGGCGAGGCCGCTTCAGACGCACTTTTCTCGATCAACGATTCCCAGCGGAGGACATCCGCAGCGGAATAGAGAAGCACGCATTCCGCTTCCAAGCCGTCGCGACCTGCACGGCCGGTCTCTTGCTGGTAATGCTCGATCGATTTCGGCATCGCGGCATGGATCACAGCACGAACATCGCTGCGATCAATGCCCATCCCGAAAGCGACGGTAGCAACAACGACATCGATTTGTTCTGCGGCGAACGCGTCCTGAGTTTTGCGGCGCTCCTCGGCGTTCATACCTGCGTGATAGAACGCGGCGCGCACTCCGCGATCTTGAAGCGTTCCGGCTAGATTCTCGGTGTCCTTGCGGCTGATGCAATAAACAATCGCAGCCTGTCGCCTGTGGCGGTCCAGTATTTCAAGAACCTGAGTGTCTAAATCGAAACGCTGAATAACTCGATACACAAGATTGGGACGATCGAAAACGCCGACCAGCTGCGCCGGATTACCCAGCCGGAGTTGTTGCACGATGTCCTTGCGAACACGTTCAGTCGCCGTCGCCGTATACGCATGAATGCTTGCCGCAGGAAAGCGTGTCTTCAATTCTGCAAGCTGACGATATTCCGGACGGAAGTCATGCCCCCAATGACTGATACAATGCGCCTCGTCAATCGCGAAAGCCCGAACCTGCAGGCGATCGACAATTTGAAGAAAGCGCGGAGTGAGCAACCGCTCGGGCGCGACGAAGACTAGACGATATTTTCCTGCTGCGATCTGCTCTTCCACCGACCGGATCACATCGAACGGCATTCCGCTATACAACGCAGCGGCTGGATAGCCGCATTCACGCAAACCATCGACTTGATCCTTCATCAGGGAAATAAGCGGTGATACGACAATGTCGGTGCGTCGCTCGAGTTCCGCGGGCACCTGATAGCACAGCGATTTTCCTCCTCCCGTCGGCATGACAACCAACGAATCCCTGCGCTCCAGCCCGGCCCGGATCGCTTCTTCCTGAAGCGGGCGCAGTTCGGAAAATCCCCAGTACCGGCGGACGGCGGAGAGGTGTCGGCCAAAGAGTACATCGAGGGATATAGTCTAAATATAGTTATCGCGAAAAAATGTACGAATCAGTCGCGAAGTCTTCGGACTTTTCCATGGGAAACGGGCCTCGCCGACGGTAACACGTAAGTCAATGCTCAATATACGCAAGGGAACGGTCGTGCCTTGCGAGGGCCGTGATAGCAAGGTACGTTCCTTTCAAGAGGGTTTTATGCGTATCGAGGTCGAAGAACGGCGATTCACTGTGGACGAATACCAAGCATACATTCTTTGTCGTGGAGACTTCGGAATCGAGTCTGGCATTCGATCGGAAAATCAAACTGCCGCGGTACGCTTTGTGCGGAACGCTGGAGGTCTGGATCGAAGATCTAAGGCATGACGTCATTCTGGTTTTCCGCGAGCTCGAAAAAGATGCATACAAAAGTTCTGTGACACTGCATCGCGGCCAGTCCGTATCGCCGTTAGCATTCCCCGACGTGCAATTCAAAGTAGAGGATCTTCTAGGCTGACGGACTGCTCATTTCGCGGACTCCACCCTGACATCCGTCTTCACAGAGTTGGCAATGAAGCATTGCTCGTGGGCGGCGTGGTGCATCTGGTCCTCTTCTTCGGGTGTCGGTGTTTTCGTTCCGGAATATGTAATTCGGGGATGAAGGACGACCGAACTCACCCAGAGGTTTCCGTGT
>DATFXZ010000187.1:0-7476 GCA_035315305.1 Terriglobia bacterium
ACCGTTCCAGGTTGATCGCCGTGGCAAATGAAAACATCATTCACAGCCTGCGCCGAACTTCGTCGCCCCCGTCATGGTTCGACGTCTGGCTTTGGGATCCAAGCTTTGGGGCGTTTACGTTCATGCCCGGATATCGGTACCGGTCTCCATACGGATATCAGTATCGGAGCGTTCAGGAGACGTATGTCACGGCGGGATCTGTCGGTTCGAATGTTTCGAATTCCGGCGGCAGCTCAAGCGGCGGATTCTCGAATGCCGGTTCCGGAGGTTCCTCGAGCGGCGGCGGTGCGACGGGCGGAGGAGCGCCGGCAGCGGCCAGCCCACAACCAAGTGTAAGCCGATCGCCAGACCCTCCAGCCGCCAGGCCTGGGCAGAAAGCGCAGCCATAAAAGACAGGACAGGCGACGAAGGAGCTTTCCTTCGTCGCTTACATCTTCAGGCTCAACCCGCCATCGACTGTCAGTACCTGCCCCGTCACGTAGTTGTCCGGTTCCAAAAAGAACAGGATCGCGCGAGCCACATCTTCGGGTTGTCCCCATCGTGGAATGATTTTCTTTTCAAGATAGGAATTGTATTTTCCGCTGCGAACGCTTTGCTCGGCCATGCCGGCATTGTTGACTCCTGGCGCAACGACGTTCACGCGAATAGACCACTGTTTGGCGAGGATTCGGGCGGTATGAATCAAAGCCGCTTTTGGTGAAGCATAGACGGTACTGCCGGGGAATATGCCGATAGCCTGCATGGTCGCAATGAAAACAATCGCCCCATCCGCGCCCGTCAGCGCAGCGGCAAAGTCTCGAGCCAACAATGTCGGGCCGATAAAGTTCTCTCGCACGGAATCAACCAGATCCTGATCGGTAGCGTTCTCAATGAGAATCCGCGCAGGTTGACCAACCAGCGGTACCAACCCGTACAAGGTGCCTGCACGCTGCGCCTCATCAATCAGTTTGCCGCGCACGGACCCTTCGAGGATGTCTCCGACGACGATCGGCGGCCGAACGCCGTACTTATCGAAAACAGAGCGTGCAAGCGCCTCCGCACGATCACGATTGGCTTTGCAACCGATAACGGGAATAGCTCCGCGAGCCGAGAGGTCATCGGCGACTGCCGCGCCCAGGCCGCCGGACCCTCCGGCAAGAATGACGGTTTTCCCGTTCATGCTGTCCGATGCGTGTTTCATTCGATGTGAATGCTACCGATAAATCGCGGGTCAATCGGTTTCCCGACAAGAGGCTCGAATTCCTCTTTTAATTCGGACCACCACTTGTTCGCAAAGGGCGTTATCGCATCCGGTACGCTGACCTCAGGCAGCTTAAAATCTGTCGCAAGAAAACGCTCGACGTCGGCCACTGTCAGCGGCGCCGGTTCGAATCTGCCGCTGATCGCGAATTGAACCGTTGCTGTATTGAACGTTCTGCGGAGCGATTCCCGTACGGATGGAAAGGTTGCCATAAACACTTCGACCATGCGGACCAGTTGATCCAGCCGCCCGCGTGCGCGTTCGACATCCGCAAGCGTTTGGAAATTTCGATACCGACCTTCTTCAGCAATCAAGGGCTTGAACCGCCTCAATCCCTCAATAAACTGCTGGTCTGCTTCATCCAGCATGAGGACCTTGAACGAGCGAATCTGCGCTAACCGGTCCGCCTCCTCACGGAGCCGAACAACCTGTTCGAATCCGATCTTGAAAACGGTCTGGATGTAGTTCTCGCGGAGTGCCCGAGGAGCAACATCGACACTACCGCCCGTCAAGTACTCCAAGCCGACCGTCAGAAAGTCCCGCATCTCCTCGAGCGCCGGACGAATACTGTCCAACTCTCCAAGATTGACCAGATTGGCCGAAAGGATTCGGTTGCCGAGCGCCGTCAATTCCTGAGCAAAGCGATCCGATTCAACTGGATCTGTAATTTGCTCGAACGCCTTCATCAAGAACGCTCCGCCCAAGAGCGAATCCGCAAAGACTGCAGGCAGATTTCCGGGGTTTTCTTCTCCCGGTATTGGTTCGGTTGGTTTGTCGCGATCCGCGACAACCTTCGTCTCTCCGGCCGGCGGTGTCGTGTAGATGGACATTGCATCATAGTAATCGACGAAGCCGTGCATCTCGAGTCGCCTGGTCTTATTCTCGTATGCGGTTTCTTCCAACTCGATGCGGGTTGTGTATCGCACTTTAGTCAGAATCTGCGTGCCCAGCCCCGGATTGTATTTAAATAGGGCATCCAGAATAAGCATGCCGATAGTAGGTGCTTCACCCTGTTCGAGAGGCTCGACACCAAAACGATTGTCCGGCGTAAATATCAATTGTGTGCCGGTGGGTGGATCATCGCGATCGATCTCGTAAACATGGATGAGATCTTTTAGGAAAAGCGTCGTTAAGGTTTCGTCAATTCCGGAAATCGCTTTCATCGTTTCTTCGGGCCCTGCCTGTATAAAGGCAGCGATCCATTCCATGAACGGCTTTCGGACGAATGTATCCTTCCGCCAGCAGTCGAGATCCAGAAAACCGCGCACTTGTTTTCCGGAAACCAGCTGCAGGAGATCGAGGCTGTCCGACAAGCCGATATGCTTGATGGTAAAGAATACTTCTTCGAACGATGCGTTCCGCACCACATGAACAGCATCCGGGCGCGCGAGGAATTCATCGAGTTGTTCTTTGTTCTCAACCCGCAGTGCAGAGCCGACCAGCGGACTGAGCATCTCATTGGACATATGCCAAAATTATAGACATGTTGTCGCTTGAAGGGCGGATCATCGAATTTCTCGATGCGGAACAGTTACACGTGGCCTACGTTCGGAGGCAGGATCACGACCGTCTTCACGTGATTGATCCGCGGGGCAGAAATCTTAGTGTAAGTGGCGATCGCGTCGTCGTCGTACATCGGGCAACGGCCGAGGGCGACTTTCCCGCGATTGCACGACAGATTTCCGACAAAGTGTCTGCACGGCAGTCAGAAGTCGATGTCGAATTGCTGTGGCAGTCATTGGGGGGAACCCAGCGCGAAATGCAACCGGCGGAATTGGCGGAAATCTTTTTCGCTGAAGACAGTCCGGAAGCTGCGTCAGCCGTATTTCGCGCCTTATCGGAGGACAACGTCTTCTTCAAACGGAAAGGCTCGCAGTTTCTCGCCAGATCCGTAGAACAGGTATCAACCGAGTTAACACGCAGGCAACGTCAGCGTGAGCGAGAGCAGATTCGCGAACGTACGTCCAGCATCATCTCGCAGTTGCTGAAACAGAAGAAAGCCGCGATCCCTTCGGACGCCGGCCCCATTCTCGACCGCATTCAGAACTGGCTTCGCTATCGGACGGGTGATGAAGTCGGCGGGCTTCTTGAAGAGATCGCCGGACCAACCAGAGCTCGGGATGCGGCATACGAAATTCTTGCGCGCGCCGGAAGAATCGATACATCGCTCGATCGGTTCCTCATCATGGCGGGAATCGAAACGGAATTTCCACATCAGTTGATCGACGTAACGAAACAGCTTGCTCCGTTTTCGCATGACGAGGCGCGTTTCGATTATCAGAACGCCCTCGCATTCACGATTGATGATGAGGACACGCGTGAAGTCGACGATGCCTTGAGTGTCGTACATCGAGGCGCGGAAATTATCGTCGGTATTCACATTGCTGATGTCTCCGCCTTCGTCGAAAAAGGTGATCTCCTGGACGTCGAGGCCGCGCGGCGGTCTTCGACCATATATTTGCCCGCCACCACGGTGCGTATGTTTCCGGAACGATTGTCGACGGACCTGGCTAGCCTTAATTCCGGAAGTCCTCGGCCCGCATACACCGTCGAGGTGCGTTTTGACGAGCAAGGCCACCGACTCGGGTATCGGATTGCGCTAACAACTGTCAATGTAGAAAAGCGCTTTTCCTACGACGAATCGGACCGTGCATTCGACGCCGGTAACACATCACTTCAGACGTTGCACCGGATCGCGCAGCAGCTTCATGACGAACGCGCAGCCCGCGGCGCTATTACCTTTCGGCGGCCCGAATTGAAGATCCGCATTACGGGCGGCGAGATTGAAATCAAGAAGATCAATAACAATTCGCCTTCACGATTTATCGTCAGCGAAATGATGATCCTGGCAAATGGGCTCTCCGCGGACTTTGCATCCGTCAATGCCCTACCGGTTATTTACCGAACACAGGAACCGCGCGATGCGGTCGCTATTGAAGAAGCGCCGGCGGTGGAAGCTTTGGCCTTCGAAAAACTGCGCAAAACTTTTAAGCGGTCTCGCCTGTCACTGACGCCGGGATTGCATTCCGGACTTGGTTTGAGCGCATACACGCAAGCTTCGTCTCCTATACGCCGTTATGCCGACCTAGTAACTCAGCGCCAATTCACGTCGATGCTGAGGGGCGGAGCGATTCCTCATGGTCGGGAAGAGTTGCTTCGGATTCTCGTTACTGCAGAAGCAGCGGAGCAGGAAATCCGGACAATCGAGGACAGGTCTACGAATTACTGGTTGCTGGAGTACCTGTCCCGCTACAAGAAGGATGAACAACTGTCTGCCGTTGTGCTGGATCTGAAAGGTAACATCGAAATCGAGGACTTTTACCTTCGCGGCAAGGTTGCGGCTGGAAACAAACTCCAGCCGGGTGAAGTCGTGCAGGTTCGGATTGAAAGCATCGAGCCCGAGAAAACGGAAGTGCGATTCCGGCTTGTTTGAACGTATTTGTGAAAACCCGTACTTAGTTATGCCCGACAATCCTCTTGACAAATTCGATTACCACATCGAGTGTGAGGACTTCCTGCTTTACGAGCTTGCTCGATTGATCGAAGAAGATCGCGCTTCTTTTGAGGACGAGGAATTCCGCAGAGTTATCGATGCCGGCATTCATGAGCACATCGAACGGCGACTCGACGTTCGCGCCAGTATGGCTCTGCGGCTCCGCACGAGCGACATACCGCCCGACCGGCTCTTACGAAGCATCGAGGATATCGAATCGCCGCTTCGCGATATGCCGGAGATCATCCACAGCTATACTGCTTACCTGTTTCAAAGGCTTGAACAATGTGCAGAAAACAAGCCCGATGAACGAATAACGGCCGCAGCCGACGCCTTGCTCGAGTCGCCAGACGATCGTGCTCTAGCTGAAGCGGCGATCGAGTTTCTGGGCTCAAGTCGATCGGCGGTAAGCGCACGGATTCTGGCGCACGTGATTTCCGAACCACTGCTCGACGAAGATCTGGAGACCAAGGCTTACAACTCTCTGACTCGAATGTGGCCGCTCCCGCGTCATTACATTTTGTACTCGCTCAAGCCGCATACGCACGAGGACATTCCTTTTCGATGGTTCCAACTGCTCGTGGATTCCGACGAGCCATCGGCAGTTGATCGCATATTGGAGGAACTTCTCGTCCATGGCAGTCACCCGGACTATCGGGAAGACTTGCTCGCGCTGGCGCAGTTGCTGGAACGAGCACGCGATCCGGAGATGGAAGACAAGATATTGCAGGTTCTTAATAGCGAAGATGTGCCGAGGGCGTCCGCGGAAATCCTTGAAACGTTTTTAAAAAACAGAGGGCCACACAGACACAAAGACACAAACAAAGACAGCGCTTGGGCGAGGTTGGATCGTGCCTATGCTGCGAATCGGCAGTACCTCGCCGCGGCGAAGCTGTTGGATGCTGGTAAAAAGTCAGAGGCGATGCGAGCGCTTGACGAACTCCTGGAGAAAGATCCGCAGTATCCGTTCGCGCTCACACTGAAACGGACGATGTGATAAGCGGCATCGACGCGACCGCATCGGCCTCGAAGTCGAATGATTGCAACACTGTGTTCAGCTTTGTGATGCTCAGCAGAGTCCTGATCCGCGTCGTCGGTTTCAACAGCTTCATATCGCCCCCGCGGTTCCGCGAGACGGTATACAGCCAACACAATTGGCCTAGTCCGAAATTGTCCAGGTAGGAGACATTCGCAAGATTGATGATGAAATACCGGTCGCCACGCATGATCAGGTCCTCTGCAAACGCCTTCAAGCGCGGCTCGAGCACCGACACGCGGCCGGCGAGTTCCAGGATCACAATGTGTCCACTCCGGCGGGTTTCAATAGAGAGGCTCATACACAACTCCCGTACTGCTGGCCTTCAGCAATGCGGATTCCAAAACGATAGCGTACGTAACTTGTTGACAACTGGAAACGCGGGGCGACGTTATCACTATCCGGAAAGATAGTCACGTTCAAACAAGCTAGTCGAATTTAGCGTTCATGACGAGGATGAATGCTCTGTCGTTGTATGTGGCCTTGCCGACGACGACCTGTTGCCCGCGAGGAATTTCGACGTCGGTGTTAATTTGAAGATCGGTAGTGTGGCCTGCAGTGTCGATCGGCACATTCAGTTGGAACTGCATGTTCTCAAGTCGCAGGACGGCCTCTTTGCCGTCGGCGGGGTTCAGTACCCGAAAGCGCGCCCCAAAACGATAGGTCACGTTTCCCGGAAAAGGGGCATGCTCAACCGGCAACGCACCTAGCAGAACGGTATTCGTGTTGGTCTCGCGACCGCGGGCAATCAGGGTATCGACCAATTGATACCCTTTGTAGGAAAGAACATTCTTTAGCTGATTGACGACCGCCTGCAAGGTTGCCGGCAACTGGACGGCGCTTGGCTGCTCCGACGCCAGCAGCACATATATCGTCAACTCGGCATCCTTCCGAGGCATCGGCACGTCCAGGCGCTTAATGGCATCTTCGATCGCCGGCATAATCTCCTTGGGGGCACGCACTGAAAGTACACGGAGAGCTCCGCCTGAATAGGAGATGTTGCTGCGGAACATGGACAAGGCTCCTCGGAGTTCACCGGGGTCGACGTACTTGATCTGAAACAGTTTCGTCTCCCAATCCCGCTGCTCGACTTCCTGCCGTGCCCGTTCCTCCGCTTGAATTTTCAGCCGCTCGACTTCCAGAGCATCATTCCGCTGCTGTGGGTTCTGAGCGAAAACCTCCGGTGACAGGCCGCATATCGAGAGGGCGATTACAACTAGTTGCGATAGACGGATCACAATGCGCCTCCAGTGTTATCGATTAACCAATAAATGACAATATTCGGGTCGTCTGTCAGGAGTTTGACAACCAGCGGCTTTGCCGGCTCGGGCGGGACTTCGGTGTGAGTGACCGCCTCCGGCTTTCGGGGGGAAGGAATCTTAGGCTTTTCCCGCCTTCTAAGAGGTTGGCGATCTGTCTTGGCGTCTGCCTCTGCTATTGTTATTGTCCCACTCGTGAGGGGGACGGCCGCCGGAGACGGCAGGGGGTGGCTCTTGACGATCTCTTGCACTTGCGGTCTCCGCATTTCCAGCACCCAGCCAAGCGCTAAGACCGCAACCAACACGGCTCCTGCCAACGCATAAATCCAGCGGCCCCATAAAGGCTTCACCCCAGCCTGGATTTCCGCCAGTACATGGCTTCGCACGAGCGTCAGCGACGTTGCGCTGACAGTGTCCTGTTTGAGCGTCTTCAGCACCGCCTGGCTCT
>DATFXZ010000188.1:0-3778 GCA_035315305.1 Terriglobia bacterium
ATTAGTGGTTGATCGTAATCATTACTCCACAAATCAGTTGTCAATTCTCTTTTTCTAAAAGTTGAATTGTCCGCCCAATTTCACCAGCCGCCCGCCCATGATCTGTATCGCGTTCCGCCATTGGTTGTTCTGGAGACTGTATCGCGTTTGCTCGTTGAGGACCGTGCTGTTGTTGAAAATGTTGTAGACGTCGAAGTTTGCCTGGAGCTTCCTCGTCTCGCCCCACCGGAAGATCCGGCTGAAACGGAGATCGAGCTGTTTGATCCGCTCTCCATAGAGTGTGTTGTTAGGAATCAGATCGATCGTTGCGGTCTGCGTACAGGTAGCCGCGGTCTGGCTGGGGCAGGTCGACAGATGGCGGCCCAGCGATCGACCGACCTCAGCATCGCTGACCACATAACTCGCTCTTATGGGAAATCCGGGCTTATTCTGGTAAATCGCACTGACTTGGATATCTTTCGGAAGCGGGTAGACCGCATTGAAACCGAACGCGGTCCCACCTGACCATGGCTGGCTGACATGACAGAAGCCCTTCCGGTTATCAACTGTAGGTGGCAAGAGATTTGTATTTCCACCTCCAGTGGGAGGCAAGCCTGCCAGAAGTGTTGCTGGCGAATCGATCGTGAGACAATTGTCGATCACCTCCCGCCCGGTACTGAAGGTGCCCTGGAAGTTCCCACGCCGACCGAAGCGTAGGTTATAGATGACATCGAAGCCATCCCAGACGTCGCTCAGGTGCCCGTAATGCGAAGACTGAGTAATCAGGTTATCAACCTGACCGAACTTGGCAGGCTTGATATCCGCATTGCCACAGAACTGCTTGCCGCTGACATTACTAGGCAACCTCGAATCCACTGGCGCCGTGATGCAGTACGTATCGTAATCCGCGGCGGTCGTGAGTGTGTTGTCTATCGCCAAAAAGCCGCCGTACGAAGTGCGGAAATAGCCGACATTGAGGCTCATGTTCGATGCCAGTTGGCGCTGGACCGAAATCGAGCCCTGCCAGTTGTAGGATTGTTTGTTGAAGCCCCTCAGCGCATCTTCCGCCCGGTGAGTACTGCCGGGTACGTTTTGACCGAAGGTAAGATCGCTCCACTTCCCGCACTCGCCATTGGGCAGGGGATCTTTCAGATCGCAGTCCGGAATGTAATTACTGTTCGCATCGGTCCAGCTCCGCGTTGTGCTCTGCGCCGCGTTCGCCACGGGGAGGTCCACGGCGACGCCGACGTTGCGGTACGAATACCGGCCCAGCGATGCCTTGACCGCTGTCTTGCCATCGCCAAATAGATCGAACGCAACGCCCAACCGCGGGTTGAAATTCTGCCAATGCGGCGAATGCTCCACCTCTGGATAATCCCGAACGGGCACCCACGGGCCCGCCGGCAAGTGCTGTGCGGGGATGAACGCATCGTACACCGTGTACCGCAGACCTAGATTCAGCGTCAACCTCCGAACAATGGTCCACTGATCCTGTGCGTAGAGATTGTTCTCGGTCGCCTTTTGATACGGGCCCCATGGCCCTGTATAGATCGTTACCGATTGCGGCACTCGGTCGCGGAATGTATACGACACGGCCCGGTTGACGTAGTCCGGGTTGTTGTAGTCCTTGCGGCCCTGGCTGAACTGGTTCAAGTCGGATCCGATTTTCAGATTATGGGTTCCACTCAGGTAGGACAATCCGAACCTTTCGTGAAAACGCAGGTCGTTTAGTGTCTGATAGCCCGTGCGACGGGAACCGTACGTGAGGTTCAACCCCAGGTCCGTGACGGAAATGTCGTTGACACTGACCTCAGGCTGTCTCTTTTGATTGCGCCAATACTGACTGCTTCCGAAGTCCGCCTCGAACAGCAGATGGCTGGTCGCTGTGTATGTGTAATTGAAAACGGATAGGTTCTGGGGACCGTAATGGTGCCCAGCGGTGGCTTCGGGAGCAAAGACAGGACTCACCTGTTCCAAAAGCGCAAATATGCATTGGCAGGCCGGGTGTTGACTGTGCGAGAAATTCATTTTGTGTTTCGCTGCAGCCTGCCATGTGAAACGGACCGAGTAGTCCGTGGAGTAATCGCGGTTGTATGCACGCCGGCTCAAGTCAGGCTCATAGAACAATGTGCCTTGTAGCTTGTTGTAATAGTTGCCCACTTGATATATGGACCGGTCCTCCCGGCGGAACGCAGCAAAGAACCACAGCTTGTCTTTTTTGATCGGACCGCCAATTCCTCCTCCAACGTCATAGTACTTTCGGACAGAAGGCGCGCCTTTCAAGCCTCGGGCGCGCAATTCGTCGTTCATGTTGTCGCTCGCCAGGCCGGGGCCTGTGACCTCAATGCTGGCCGTTCCTGAGAACGTGTTGCCGCCGTCCTTGGGTATGATGTTGATCTGTACTCCACCCGTCGTCGACTCGGCGGAACTCGAAGCCGTCTCGACGACGACTTCCTGAAACGTGTGTGAGTTATATTGGAAGCCGCCGCCACTGAACACTCTGTTATCCATGCCTGAAACGTTGTAAGTCATGTCGTCGGGACGCTGGCCGTGGACGCCGAAAAAGCCGCGGTCACTTCCGACGCCGCCGACATCGTGGAAGTTTGTGCCTCCGGCGTTAGCAGAGGGGATGAGCGTGATCATTTGAGCGGGACGTTTGGGAGTCGGTAGCGCATCCAGCGTGAGTTGCGTGATGGTGACCTGCTGCTGGATGTTTTGCACGTCCACCATCGGAGCCTGCTCTGAGACGGTGATCGTCTCATCGATCGCACCGACTTTGAGTTCCGCATTAACGGTCGCTGTGAAACCTGTCGTCAGTTCGAGACTTTCTCGCTTCAGTGTGCTAAAGCCGGGCAAGGTGAATGTCACGGTGTAAGTGCCGGGCCGCAAATCGCCGATTCTGTAGCGGCCCTGCTCGTCAGTAACGGTGGTACGGACTTTTTCGATCAACGTGGGGCTGGCGGCTTCTATCGCAACGCCTGGCAGCACGGCACCCGAAATGTCTGTAACGATCCCAACGATGTTGCCGGTCTCCGCCTGACTCCAGGCAGTGGCCGGCTGGACGAAACACGAAACCAGAACGAGACAAAGGATTCGATGGAAACTCATCGTTTCTCTCCCTTCTTGGTGGTGGTCGAGTTTTGGGGGGTTTGTTTGCCGATACCGCTAACACACTGTTCCGGGCAAGGCAAGAATAAAAGCGGCTGAGAATTTCTTGACCACAACTAAAACGGAGTGCTATGGCCCGCTAATACTTCACGATCAGATCTCAATGCGAATCGAGCGAAATCGGAGGATGTTCATACGTGATCGAATTCTGGCGGCGTTCCTTCTGGCGACCGCTGGTGCGGTGATCGAATCTCCCGCTCAGACTGCGCCTACCGGCCTGTCCCCTGCGTACACTGCGCCACGCACGGCCGATGGGAAACCCAATCTCAACGGAATCTGGCAGTCTTTGACGACCGCCAATTGGGACATCGAGGCGCTGCAAGTGGTGGTTATAGCAAGCGTGTTAGGATTGACAAGGTCTGTACTCCATTAATACTCCATTAGCGGCCTCGCAAAACTAAGTTCTTGAAACTACAACGTCTGAAAACCCCTGAAATCAACACCGTGGACGTCTATGTGATTTATTTCCAATCTACGTTCAGTTTCCCAAGATGAACGTCACGATGGACTCCGCTGGACATCAAAGCAGCCATCGTCTTGTTCGGCTAAACGTTTCAGACCACCACGCGCGAGCGGAAGCCTTCGGATTCCAAATGATTCCATTGCCACTATTTACCTGCGACGACAACCG
>DATFXZ010000189.1:0-4838 GCA_035315305.1 Terriglobia bacterium
GTGCGGACGAGTGGCACGACAAGCTCGATGTCACAACGAAAGCATTCCTTGGCCTCACTGTCGGATGTGCGCGCTGCCACGATCACAAATACGACGCGATTCCTTCACGTGACTACTACAGCCTTGCCAGCGTTTTCGCGAGCACCCATTACAAACCTTATCCGCAGGTCGATAAGTCGGTCGTTGACGAATACGAAAAACAAAGCAAGGAACTCGCCGCGAAAGAAGCAAGTCTGAAGAAGTTCCTTGATGGAGCATCGGATCTCTACGCACAGATTCTTTTTACACAGTCGGAAGACTACATGGTGGCTGCCTGGAAAATCGGCAGCCAGAAAAAAGCGACGGCCCAGAGTATCGCGGAGGAATCAAAGCTTGATTCCGAATTGCTCGAACGCTGGGCCCGTTTTCTAAAGAAGAAACCAATTAACTACACCTACCTCAAATCTTGGCAAGAGCTCGACGCTCGCGGGGGCACGGTCGAAGAAGCGAAGAAGCTAGCCCACGATTTCTACCGGAAAGTTGCTGAGGTCAATGAGCAATACCTGAAGCTGAAGCAAGAAAACGAAATCACGCTCGCAGCCTTCAAGAAAGAGCAGGAAGAACAGTTTGATCCACTGCCGAACGGATTGAAGCGGCAGCTCAACAAACATCAAATCGATTTGAAGGGGTTAGACCGGGAAGAGACCTACCTCTGGCGCGATGTCTTCGAGACGGATTTGCCGGAGCTGGGAATGATCAACGCGAACGCCGACGATAAGAAAAAGCCCGGCCTTCTCAAGCTAACCGATTGGAGTCTAGAGAAGCGGTTGTCCGCGGATATGGCCGGTCACGTCGTCAAGATGAGAGCCGATATCGAAGCGTTCAAGAAGGCGATGCCCCAACAGTACGCTTTCGTGTACGGCTTGGAGGACAACAAGCAGCCTTCGGATTTGAAAGTGTTCGTTCGCGGTAATCCATACAACTTCGGCGAAGACGCTCCGCGAGCGTTTCCGTCGATTTTCAGTCAAGGCATTCCAAAGCAATTCGAGAACGGCAGCGGACGTCTGGAACTTGCGGAAAGGATCGCAAAAGAGCCGATCACCGCCCGGGCGATCGCAAATCGGATCTGGCGATGGCACATGGGCCGCGGAGTCGTTGATACGCCAAACAATTTCGGTATGGCTGGTGAGCGGCCGACGAATCCGGAGCTGCTCGAATATCTCGCGTGGAAGTTCGTTGCCGACGGTATGTCATGGAAGAAGCTTCACAAGGAAATCGTCATGTCGCGAACCTATCAGCTGAGCTCTGCGGCGGTTGATGCGGATGTCGCGAAGGACGCGGACAACCGCTTGTTCTGGCGCACCAACCGCCGGCGGCTCGAAGCAGAAGACATCTGGGATTCATTGTTGACGGCTTCCGGAAAGCTGGATCTCTCGAAGATCGGCGGAGCTTCCGAAGAGCTTGGCGACAAGATGGTGCGCCGTGCGACATACGCAAAGGTCAGCCGGATGTATCCAAATGACTTTCAAATGACTTTCGACTTTCCTACACCCACCATCTCTGCAGAACGGCGATACACCACGAATGTGCCGCAGCAGCGGCTGTTCTTTCTCAACAACAGCTTCGTTCAAACACAGGCGGAATCTTTGGCAGAGCGCATCAAATCCGCCGGAACTGAAGAAGCACAGGTCAAGAAGGCATACGAGATTGTCTACCAACGTGAGCCGTTGCCGCAGGAAATTACCGCGGCAATCGAATTCATTGGTGAAGCTGGGTCACTCAAACCTTTCTGCTGGGCGCTGCTCAGCTCAAATGAATTTTTGTTTATCGATTAGGCAAAAGGAGAAATGTCTATGTCGTGTCATCAATCGCCCAAGCCTGTGACTCGCCGGCAAGCCCTCTCGATGATCGGTGGAGGGTTCGGCCTGGTCGCATTTTCAAACATGGTGAACGCTTCACTTGCGCAAGCGGCGACACAACGAACCCACTTCAAGGCGCGTGCCAAGCGTGTGATTTTTCTGTTTATGAATGGTGGTGTATCGCACGTCGACACGTTCGACCCAAAGCCAATGCTCGAGAAGTACGACGGCAAGCCTATGCCCGGCCCGCAAATCCTGACTCAGCGCAAAACCGGCAATTTGATGAAGTCACCGTTTCCTTTCAAGAAGTATGGCGAGAGCGGTACGGAGTTAAGTGAGCTGTGGCCGAATCTCGGGACCGTCGTCGACGATATTTGCGTCATCCGGTCGATGTGGTCGGAGATTCCGAATCACGAGCCATGCATCACGATGATGAACACGGGAGCCAACATCATCGGCCGCCCATCCATGGGTTCGTGGATCACCTACGGTCTTGGCACCGACAACGAAAACCTTCCCGGATACGTTGTGCTCACTCCAACCGAACCGCTCACCATCGGGAGTCCGTTGTGGAGTTCAGCATTCCTCCCGGCGGTATATCAGGGTACGGTCGTGCACAACACCTGGGTTGAAGACGAGCCATTCGAAGCGACGAAAGTTATCCCGAACGTCACGAACCCGAAGGCGGACCGGGAACTGCAGAGTCGCGACGTTGGATTCCTGCGCCATTTGAACGAAATGCATCTCTCGAGATTGCGGGACAAAGACGCGGAACTTGAAGCATCCATCAAGACAATGGAAACCGCATTTCGCATGCAGACGGAAGCGCCATCCGTTTTCGATGTCACCAAAGAAAGCAAAAGCGTTCTCGACCTGTATGGCCCAGGCAGTACCGCCCTTGGTTGCTTGATGGCAGTCCGGCTAGTTGAAAAGGGCGTGCGAATGGTTCAGACCTACTACGGCAAGGGCGATCCGTGGGATGCGCACAACGACATCCTCAGCTATCGCAAGCTCGCGATGGATTCAGACCAACCGTATGCAGCCGTGATCAAGGATCTCAAGCAGCGTGGTCTTTTCGACGACACACTTGTGATTTGCGGAACCGAGTTCGGACGTACGCCGGCGATTCAGACTGCGAACGAGACTGCTGCGGGCGTCGTCAATGGACGTGATCACAATCCGGGCGGCTTCTCAGTATGGTTGGCCGGGGGCGGCATTAAAGGCGGCATGACTTACGGCGCGACGGATGAGTTCGGGTACAAGGCTGTCGAGAAGAAAGCCCATGTGCATGATCTTCACGCCACGATCTTGCATTTGCTGGGCATCGATCACACCAAGCTCACGTATCAATACGGCGGCCGGAATTTCCGGCTGACGGACACTGCAGGCGAAGTCATCCAGGAAATCATCTCGTAGGGGGTACACATGAATCTGCCACGGTCGTCTGCGGTAAACGAATTGGATTCCCCTCCTCGTGTGGAGGGGTGGCTGCGGCATCAAGAAAATTTCGGCGTAGCCCACCTCAGCGCCGCAGACGGGGTGGTCGCTCACACCGACAACTGGCTTGTGAGCGACGACTTTTTCTTGATGGCTGCGCCCTATCGGGCTTGCGCGCGCTCCGCCCGCCGGCGCGCTCCAGTAAGGAGGCTTCGCGGCATTTTCTTGATGTCGCGTCCACCCCTCCTCACGAGGAGGGGAGTCCGCAGACCTCATAACTTCGTCGCCCACGCGGCCGCGGCGATGCTATTAATCCTGATCGCCACTCCAACCTTCGCTCAACTTCCCATCTCGAAAATCGTGCCCGATGCCGAATACCCCATCCCCGGCAACCCCGACTGGCTGGCCATAGGTGAAGACATGGTTTGGGTGAACAGCAAACCAACGGACTACGTGTTCCGGATGGACCCCGTAACGAATCGCGTCGTGGCACAAGTCCCCGTGAAGAAACCCTGTTCAGGCCTGATTATCGGTGCGGGAACCCTGTGGTCACCCAGTTGTGAAGAGAATGTAATTTATCGAATTAGCGTCGATACCAACGAGGTCGTTGCAAAGGTTCCTGTCGGTCCTGCGAACACTGAAGGAGGTATCTCATTTGGCGCCGGGTCCGCGTGGATGCCAAGCGATCCGAAGGGAATCGTTTCACGAATTGATCCCAAAACCAACAGCGTCACAGCACAGATCCGTGTAGCGGCAGGTTCATTTACCGCGATCTACGGTTTCGGCTTGGTTTGGGTATCCAGCACAGAGAACAACCTTGTTTCGGTCATCGATCCAGCGACAAACGCAGTCATCAAAGAAATCGCCGTGGATCCGGCGCCCCGTTTCATGGCTGCAGGCGAAGGTCATATATGGACGCTCAATCAAAAGAACGGAACCGTTTCAAAAATTGACCCGCAGACGAAAGAGCTAGTCGCGACAATCGATGCCGGTGTCCCGGGTACAGGCGGAGATATAGCTGCTGGAGAAGGAGCGGTGTGGGTCACAGCCAGAGCTGTGCCCATTACTCGCATCGATCCGATCGCAAACCAGGTCACAGCGAGATTCGAAGGGCCAGGCGGTGACGCACTTCGTGTAGGTCATGGATACGTGTGGCTCTCCAACGGACGCTGGAGCAATGTGTGGCGATTCTTGCCCTCGAAAGTCCCCTCGTTAGAAACCGGTACGCTGCCGGCAAGTTGGCGGACTGGTGGGCCCGACTGCGCGTCCATGCCGCCGTGGGAAATCCATGAATACAACCCCAATTTTTTCATTGTCCGCGAGTCGGGATGCATTCACTTCGAGAAGCCATTCCTGTATCTGATCTTTGGGCAAGAGCGTGCGCTACTCGAGGACACTGGCGCCGGAGAGGTGAACACGGCAGCCGTTATCAAGGATCTCATCGCGCAGTGGGCGAAACGGAATGGGAAGACGACGGTTCCCTTGATCGTCGTTCATTCGCATGCTCACGGTGATCACGTCGCTGGTGATGCAGTGTTCAAAAAGATGGAAAGTGTTCAGTTC
>DATFXZ010000190.1:0-3256 GCA_035315305.1 Terriglobia bacterium
TAATCAGGAATTCCCCGTCCGTGAAATCCGGATGCCTAGTTTCTGCATCCGGAACTGCAGTGTCGAGCGCTTCATGCCTAATCGGGCTGCAGCGCCGTTCGGCCCAGCGATAACCCAATTGGACTGTTCCAGCGCAGCGAGAATCTGATTGCGTTCTGTCTCTCCCAGCCGTTGCTTGAGGCTATCGACAGTAGGGCTGTGTTTAGGTGCAGGGGAAGGAGCCGTATCCGAGCGACGTCTAAGATCCGAAACAGGTACCTTCAGCACAGTTCCTTTTGAAATGATCACTGCCCGCTCGATAACGTTCTGGAGCTCCCGAATGTTACCGGGCCAGTGATAACGAACGAGCGCTTCCATTGTTTCCGATGAGATCGTTTCGATATTCCGGCCGTTGCGGCGGCCGAACTGTTGAACGAAATGGCGCACGAGGACCGGGATATCTGCGGGTCTTTCCCGAAGCGGCGGTATGCGAACCGGAAAGACGTTCAAGCGATAAAACAAGTCCGATCGAAACGTCCCTTCTTCCACCATCTTTTCAAGGTCCCGGTTCGTCGCAGCGATCAGCCGCGCGTCGGTTCGGATCGTGCGTGCGCTGCCGAGCCGCTCAAACTCGCGCTCCTGAAGGACGCGTAAAAGTTTCGGCTGAAGCTCCAGCGGAATCTCGCCGATTTCGTCCAGAAAAACAGTTCCGCGATGGGCCAGTTCGAAACGCCCTATTCGCTGACTAATTGCCCCCGTAAACGCGCCCTTTTCATGTCCGAACAACTCGCTTTCGAGTAAACCCGTCGGGATCGCGGCACAGTTCAGTTTGACAAAGGGGTTTGCTTTGCGTGGGCTGAGATTATGCAGCGCACGGGCTATCAGTTCTTTTCCGGTACCCGTTTCTCCATATATGATCACGGTGGAATCCGTCGGAGCCACGGTCTCGACTTGTTTCAAAACGCGGCGAAGCCCGTCGCTGTTCCCGACGATTTCTTCGAAATTCAGCTCGCTGCGGATCTCATCTTCAAGGTAGACCTTCTCTTGAGCGAGCTTGTCCTTCAATTCCGCAATCTGGCCGTACGCCAAGGCGTTCTCAACCGCGATTGCAATCTGATTTGAAACTTGTCCGAGGAAGGCGACGTCGTGTTCGCCAAATGCATTCACGCGCTGCGTACCCAAACTCAAAACGCCAAGCACTCTCCCACGGCTGATCAAAGGCAGACGGCACACCGACCTTGCGCCTTCCGCGGCGACGACAGATTCCTGGAGGATTTGCTCTTCGGTCAGGTTCACAGGCTTCCCAGTCTTGAAGACCGTGTTGACCGTCGCGGCTATATCACCCGCTGCGACCCCTTCATGGAGGATGCCTTTGCTGGTCGGAAAGTCGAGAGCGTAAAGGCGCAGTTGACCCGTTTCCGGGTCAGGAAGCGTTACACCCGCGCCATCACACTGCATCACGCGGCGAACATTTCCCGCAATCTCGCGAAGCAAATCCCGAAGATCGAGAGTCGATACTACACGATTGGTCAAATCCAGAAGCAACCGGAGCCGCTCCTCCGAACGGCGCGACTCCTCGAAATTAAGCGCATCGTCCATCGCCAGCGCGATCTGGGCCGCAACCAGCGACAAGAACCGGACCTCTTCGGCGGAATACGCATCGGGCTCGCGACTGGCGATCGCAAGACTCCCCAGCCGCCGATGCCTTGTGCTCAAAGGAAGGACGCACATCGACCTGAGGCCGAGCCGGTTGAGAGCTGCCACCGTCGAGGGAAACCGCGATTCGCGATCCACGAATGGGATGACCATCGGCTCCTGGTGCTGATAAACCCACCACGCCACTGTTTCTTCGTTGCGGAGAGCGGCGACCGGGTCGCCGGCAGGATCGGTGCACGGCTCACACAAATGCCAGTGCATCTTATTCGCGGCGTCGTCATATTGCGCGATGCCGTCAAATCGGATAACACGTCTTAGTTCATCGACCAATAACCGGAACAGTTCGGCCGGTCCCTGGCTTTCCCGAATCGCACTGGAAAGGCGAATCAACGCTTCATATCGCGAGGTCAGCCAGCCGGATTCGCTCAGCTGCTCCATGTGCTTCATGACTCGACGATTTTAGCACCCGTTCGTGACGAGTTCTTGGCATCTGCCGAAATTCAGGCATTGGCAGTTGTTCTTGGCACTGAAGCCGCCTAGAAGCATCCCTTGTAGCTTCAATAAATTCCGTCGAGCTTGCGAATGGCCGCAGGACTGCCCAATCGATAGCCATGGAAGGAGCACCGGGCATGTTGAGAATCACAGTAAAAGAATCCGAATCGTCGTGGCGCATAAAGCTGGAAGGCAAACTTGCCGCCGAATGGGTCGTCGAGGTCGAGAAGACGTGGAGCTCCGCAAACGTTGCGGGGAAGCAGGTCGAGTTGGATCTGACCCAACTCACCCTCGTGGACGATGCAGGCTGGAACCTTCTTCAGAAAATGAGTCGGGGCGGCGCGACATTTGTGGCAAACGGAATCGCCTTGAGAACGCGGCTTGAGGAGATCACGAACAAGAAGTGCTCGTTCCGTAAGCTTCCATTACTGGCAGCCGCGTTGACGCTGGTGATTGCAGCGGCTCCCGCTTGCCTGCGCGCACAAGGGCAGTCGGCGCCCATGCCGCTGAAACTTCATCAAGCGGTCCAGATTGCTTTGCAGCAGAATCCAGAAGTCGCCATCGCCAATCTCAATTTCGCAAGGAGCCAGGAGAAGCGGTCCGAAGCCCGTGCCGCACTATTGCCTCAGGTCTCTTTGGGCGCATCGGAACACGTGGTTCGCGAAAACACGGCAACTATATTCGGCCGGACCATTGCCGGATTTCCGGGACATGTTGGCCCCTTCTGGACGATAGGTGGCGGAATGAACTTCTCCGCTTCGGCGTTCGATATGAGCCTCATCAATAGGTGGCGTGCCGAAAAAGAAACGGTCGGCGCGAGCGCCGCCGATCGGATGACTGCGCGCGAACTGAACGCCCAACTCGTTGTCGCCCAATATCTAGGAGCCATGCGTGCAGCCGCCGACGTTGAAGCAGCGCAGTCACAGCTTGATCTCGCGAAGGCGCTGCTGGAACTTGCAACCGACCTGCAAAACAACGGCGCCGGCACCAGCATTGATACGTTGCGCGCCAACGTCGAGTATCAGAACGAAAAGCAGAAGCACACGGAAGCCACGACAAGATACAAGATCGCCCTTTACGGTTTGAACCGGTTGCTCAACCTATCCCCGGACCAATCGATCGAGCTCGC
>DATFXZ010000191.1:0-9227 GCA_035315305.1 Terriglobia bacterium
TGAGTGGCGGTCAGGCGCACCTCACATTCGACGACGTCATCAAGAACTTCCCTGCAAAACTTCGGGGGGCCAAGCCGAGCGGCGCGCCGTATAGCGCCTGGCAGCTCTTGGAACATTTGCGAATCGCGCAATCGGACATTCTCGAATTCAGCCGGAATCCGAAACATGTTTCCCCGTCCTGGCCGGAAGGTTATTGGCCAAAGACTGAAGAGCCCCCGAGCGATGCGGCATGGAAGAAGAGCATTCAGGCCATCCAGAAAGATCTCAAGGCGATGCAAAAGCTAGTAGAGAACCCAAAGACGGATCTCTACGCGAAAATCCCTCACGGCACGGGTCAGAACATCCTGCGGGAAGCGCTGCTGATTGCCGATCACAATTCGTACCACGTCGGACAGCTTCTGCTTCTCCGGCGGCTTCTTGGAGCATGGACGGAATGACGGACGAATATTTCTTGGTGTTCGCCAATTCTGATTACACGCTGGACCTTTCGCGATTTCTGCGCACGGACTCGACAGACGGCTGGCATTTCTTTCAGGGACGCGAAAACATTGGAACAATGCTTATCGTCAAGAGCGGAGACTTGCATTATGTGCACGCTTCATTTACGCGGGAGCTGGACGGAGAGAAGATCACCAACTACATTCGCTCTCTCCTGTGGTCGCTGAATGTGCACAATGCGCTCGTTACAGTGCACAGCGGAAAGCAAGTCGCGTCCTTTGATTACGAAATTTGACGGTAGCCGCAGATTGCGCAGATTACCGGGGATACGACAAAAACCCTACGATCCCATCATCCGGTCGCGGATCGGAATCGGCCCTTCCGGAGTGCTTCGCTCACGAGTTTTGCCGAGTAATGCTTTGATGCCTCGCTCGAACCCGCGAAACATTGCACCCATTTCACAGATCGGATCCAGAATACTTTGCTCAACGCCGGCGGCCGCGCCACTAATCTTATCGACGGTGTCGTGAACGTCGGCAGTGATCTCCCTGTTTTTGTTTTCGATGCGACGGGCTCGTGTTCTGTACTGTTGGCCGGCCTCACGATACGCGTACTGGCCTTCTTCGATGCTGTTCTTTGCCTTGCCCATAAAACGGTGAACCTGGTCCGTGACAACCCTGGCGTTTCGCTCGATGAAATTCCGCGCCTGGTCGACGTTATCCGCCAGCTCATCGGGATGTGCTACGGATCGGCGGATTTTCCGGCCCGACTCGGATTTGAGCAAGTAACCGACGGCACCGCCAATTGCTGACCCCACAAGAATATAGGGCCATACATTTGAACCATTCCTTCTGAAAATTTTTCGATCGTCCATATTTTTTCCTCACTGTTAAGACTGACAGCCACAGTTATCGTTTGTTGGCCTGTAACACTTTCTTGCGAAGCCGGATCGTCTCCGGCGTTACTTCAACATACTCGTCATCACGAATGAACTCGATCGCCTGTTCGAGGTTCAGGATGCGCGGCGATACCAAACGGATCGCCTCGTCGGCCGTGGATGCGCGCATGTTGGTGAGCTTCTTCTCTTTCACGATGTTCACGTCAAGGTCCACAGATCGCGCGTTTTCACCGACGATCATGCCCTCGTAAACCTCAGTTCCAGGTGTAACGAAAATCTCTCCACGCTCCTGAAGATTATAAATCGCGTACGCCGTTGCCTGGCCTGCCCGATCCGCAACGAGGGAACCCGTCGGCCGCGTTGGAATATCGCCCTGCCACTCGATGTAACTGTGAAACAGCGAATTCATGATTGCCGTACCCCGCGTATCCGTGAGTATTTCGCTTCGAAGGCCGATCAGACCCCGGGTGGGAACGTGGAATTCCAGCCGCACGCGTCCCGACCCATGGTTCACCATCTTGACCATCTTCCCCTTCCGGCTTCCAAGCTTTTCGATAACTACGCCTAGAAACGTTTCAGGGCAATCAATGATGAGCATCTCCAACGGCTCATGGAGCTGGCCATTGATCGATCTGGTAAGAATTTCAGGTTTTCCGACCATCAACTCGTAGCCTTCCCGCCGCATGGTCTCGATGAGTATGGCTAATTGCAGCTCACCACGGCCCATAACTCGGAAGGCTTCCGGACCACCCGATTCTTCGACTCGGATTGAGACATTCGTGAGCAGCTCTTTTTCCAAACGCTCACGGAGATGACGAGATGTAACGTATTGACCCTCGCGGCCGGCAAACGGGGACGTGTTAATCGTGAACATCATCGCAATAGTGGGTTCATCGATGTGAATTGCCGGCAGAGGCGCAGGTGTTTCGGGATTGGTGACTGTTTCGCCGATATTGATCCCTTCCACACCGGCGATGGCAAGAATGTCGCCCGGCCGGCCGATAGTCTCATCTACCCGTTTCAAACCTTCGAAGGAATACAACTTCGTGATCTTCGTTTTCTGAACCGCGCTATCGAGCTTTACGATTCCGACTTCGTCGCCGGTCTGAAGTGTGCCGTTGAAAACGCGGGCGATCGCGAGACGGCCCAGGTAGTCGCTGTAGTCGAGATTCGCCACGAGAATCTGCAACGTTCCCGCAGGATCGCCTGGCGGATCAGGGATATGTCTCAGGATCGCCTGAAACAGCGGACGCAGGTCGCCTGGCTTCCCATCTGTGCCGTCGACTGCGAGTTGTGCAGTGCCGGCTCTGGCATTGGTATAGATGATCGGAAAATCGAGTTGCTCTTCGGTCGCATCAAGGTCGATGAACAGATCGTAGACCTCATTGACGACCTCCTGAATACGCGCATCCGGCCGGTCGATCTTGTTGATGACGACGATTGCAGGAAGTTTGGCCTCGAGCGCCTTCATCAACACGTACCGTGTCTGCGGAAGCGGGCCTTCGCTGGCATCCACGAGCAAAAGAACGCCATCCACCATCTTCAACGCCCGTTCGACCTCGCCACCGAAGTCACTGTGGCCGGGCGTGTCGACAATATTGATCTTCACGCCGTTGTAGCGGATTCCGGTCGTCTTAGCCAGGATCGTGATTCCCCGCTCGCGCTCCAGTTCATTCGAGTCCATCACGCGCTCGACAATCTCTTCATTAGCCCTGAATATTCCGCTCTGCCGCAGCATTGCATCCACGAGCGTTGTCTTTCCATGATCAACGTGCGCGATGATGGCTATGTTTCGGGTCGTGTCGTTAGGCATAACTATTGATCATAACTTGGAAGCGACAATCTGTGGGTGTTGTCCAACTCCTAATCTCTCGTCACTATGCGCGGTCCGTCCAAAAGGGCGATCGTTACTCCAGAGGTATAATCACTTTCCATGTATTGGCCCTATTTACTGCTGTTGACTCTTCTGCTTCAGACCCCTGCACCCAGGCAGCAACCGCAGCAGCAACAGCCGGCAAGGCCTGAAGACCGGGGCTCGATTACGGGGTACATCGTCAGGATGGGAACCGGCGACGCTCTTTCCAAGTCCACGGTCACCATCACCACATACAATGCGGCGCGAAACCAATCCTATACGGCAACTAGTACAACCGGCGGTCAATTCTCATTTCAAAATCTGGAGCCGGGACAATACCGGCTCGCCGCCACTCGCGCCGGATACGTGCGGATGGAATATGGCGCGCGATCACCCAGCCGGCCCGGCCTCCCGATTACGCTGAGCCCGGGGCAAAGGCTTACAAATATTGTCCTGCAACTCATGCCGGCAGGAACGATCACTGGTCGTGTGTTCGATCGTGACGGCGAGCCACTCGCAAACGTGAATGTCGAAGCGCTGAAATATTCCTATCAGGAAGGCCAGCGAGTCATGAATGTTGTGCAGACAGCACGAACGAATGATCTCGGCGAGTACAGACTCTTCTGGCTTCAGCCTGGACAATACTTCGTCAGCGCCACTCCGACGGATGGACAACGCGGAGCGCTGCTGAATGCTTTGGCGGTCGCGGGGCCTGGTATTGCCGGCGTCATGGACGACATCGTCGCCAATCGCGGTGGCGGTGGCCGCGGCGGTGGCCGCGGGAACCCCGGCGGCGCTCAACGTGGCGGCCCGCCACAAGCGACACCAGCGACGCCACAGATACCATCCGATGGACAAGACCAAACAGTCGAAGGATATGTTCCCGTCTACTATCCAGGAACCACTGACGCGCAATCGGCCGCTACCATCAATCTTCAACCCGGCGTCCTGTTTAGCGGGGTCGATCTCACGGTGGCGGCTGTCCGCACGCTGCGAGTGCAAGGTCAAGTCATCAACGGAGTCACAGGCCAGCCGGCCCAAAACGCGAACGTCATGCTTCTTCCGGTTCAGCGCGTAGCCGGTGGAGGTGGTTTCCGCGGCGGACTTCGAAATCCAGGAAATTTTCGAACACGTGTCAATCAGGGAGCTTTTGAGATTCGCGGTGTGGTGCCTGGATCTTACGAGATTATTGCTGTTTTGAATGATCGCAACAATCGCATGACTGCACGCCTGCCGCTCGAGATCGGCAACTCTGACGTTCAGAATGTCTCGCTGATCGCCTCCCCGGGCTTCACGTTGAGTGGCCGCCTCGTTATCGAAGGGCAACAGTCCGGGACCGGCAATCAAGATTTATCCCGCGTCCGCGTCATGCTGCGCCCCGATTCAGCGGCACAGATGGCCGGCGGAGCGCCTGCCGCACCGGTTCAAGCCGATGGAACGTTCACGCTGCAGCAAGTCGGTCGCGACGATTACCGTCTCTCGATTGGTGGAATGCCGCGCAATGCATACGTCAAGATGGCAAGGTACAGCGGCACTGATGTCATGAACGAAGGCCTTCGCCTGGATCGGCAACCCAGTGGTCCTCTCGATATCCTGATCAGCACGAATACAGGAATTGCGGATGGCGTTGTTCAAAACGACAAGCAGGAGGCGTCCGTGAATGTCACAGTGGTGTTGATCCCCGACGCTGAGCGCCGCAGTCGATTTGACCTTTATCGGACAGCCTCAACGGACGCGACCGGCCATTTCCACATTGAAGGCGTTGCTCCAGGCGACTATCACGTTTTCTCGTGGGAAAACGTGGAAAACGGCGCGTGGCAAGATCCGGACTTTATTCGCCAGTTCGAAGACCGGGGTAAGCCGATTCGGATTAATGAAGGCGGAACATCGAATATTGAGTTGAGAGTGATCCCTCCCCAGGTGTAGCTTTAACTAACCTACAAATTTTGGCCATGTCACGGCGTCCCATTGGCGCTACAAATGCATCACGAAATGTAGAGGCGTTTTCATGGGTAGCTTTTGTCGTCTGCTCTCGGAGACCTTCAATCACTGGCTGGAAAACAAGGCTCAGCGTTTAGGCGCTGCCCTGGCTTACTACGCAGCGTTCTCGTTTGCGCCTCTACTCGTACTTTTGGTGACGGTCGCAAATTTCATTTACAAGGAGGACACGCTGACACGCGTGCAATCGCAGATCGCGCTAATGGCGGGGAACAATGCTGCTGAAGCGATTGTCGCAACGATTCGTGGTGTCCAGAACACAGGTGGCGGCGGCGTTGCGACGATCTTGAGCATTGCCACACTTGTGCTTGGGGCAACGGGTATGTTCGGCCAACTTCAAGACGCGATGAATACGATCTGGGAGGTTGCGCCAAAACCGCGCCAGTTCTTTCTGGACATTCTTCGAACGCGAGCTTTGTCTTTCTTACTGGTCGTCGCGATATGCTTTCTGCTTGTTGTATCGCTGGCACTCAGTACCGTGCTTGCGAACGTCAGCAAATATTTCCAGACAGTACTTCCGTTCACCGCATCGATCTGGCCGCTCGTCGATTTCGGCTTTTCATTTTCCCTGACGATGATTCTGTTTGCAGCAATCTTCAAAATCCTGCCCGACGTCCAGATCGCATGGAGAGATGTCTGGTTCGGTGCAGCCGCAACGGCGGCGTTGTTTGCGATCGGCAAAATCGGCATTGGTCTCTACCTCGGCAGAAGCAGCCTCACATCAGCCTATGGGGCCGCAGGCTCTTTCCTCGTCTTGTTGGTCTGGGTCTACTACTCCGCCCAAGTCTTCTTTTTCGGGGCCGAACTCACTTGGGTGTACACGAACCATCGCGAGCGCCGCTTGCGGCCCGCGCGCGGAGCTGTTTTTCTGACCGAAGCGGCGCGGATTCACGAGGGCATTCCACACAGGGAGACGGTTCAGGAGGCGACAAAAAAGCAACGAATCGCGTGAGCATCACAGCGTAGCGTAGCGGATGATGAACAAACCTGTGAACACGACCATGAGCCAATGCAGCTTGCGGTATCGACCGGAGATCACGCTGAGCAGAACATACGAAATAAAGCCGAACGCAATCCCATCGGTGATGCTGAACGTAAACGGAATGAAAGCGATGGTAATGAAAGCGGGAATATATTCGAGCGGATCGCCCCATTCGATTCGGCCGACATTACGCATCATAAACGCCCCAATCACGATCAGTGCGGGCGCCACGGTAGGATAGAGCGTCAACCCGGCGGGATTTTTGTACCCTTCACCGATCATCTGGGCCAGCGGAGCGAAAAAGAGTCCAGCCAACATGAGCAGTCCCGTGAAGACATTTGCGAGTCCCGTCTTGCCTCCTTCCGCAACGCCGGCAGCGCTTTCGATATAACTGACGACGGGTGAATTGCCCAGCAAGCCGGCAACCGAAGTCCCGAGGGCATCCGCAAGCAGCGCTTCTCTCGCGCGTGGGAGTTCGCCATCACGCATGAAACCGCCCTGCTCGGCGATTCCGATAAGCGAACCAATGCTGTCGAAGAGATCTAAGAAAAAGAACGTAAAGATTACCGAAACCGCGCCGAGCTTCAGGGCACCAAAAACGTCGAGTTTGAAAGCGATCGCACCGATCGATGGAGGCGCACTAACGAATCCATGGAATCGTACGATTCCAAACGCAAGACCCATGAGCGTACTCGTCAAGATACCCGCAAGAACAGCACCCCGAACGCGTCGGACGAGCAGAACGGACGTAACGAGAATGCCGGCGCCCGATGTCCACACCGCCGGCTGATGCAAGTCGCCGAGTGTAACCAGCGTTGCCGGATTTGCAGCGAGAAAACCGCTCCACTCCAATCCAACCAAAGTAATGAGCAGTCCAATCCCGACTGCGATGCCTCGCTTGAGTGAATCCGGTATAGCGCGCAGGAGGGACTCGCGCACTCCCCAAATCGACATGAGCAAAAACACAATTCCGGAAATGAAAACAGCGCCGAGAGCGAGCTGCCATGGATAATGCATGCCTGCGACAACAGTGAACGCGAAGAAAAAGTTGTGGCCCATCGCGGGAGCCACAGCGATCGGGTAGTTCGCCAGGAAGGCCATCAAGAAACATCCAATCGCGCTAACGACGCACGTCGCAGCCATGACCGCACCGAAGTCCATGCCCGTTGTCGAAAGAACCGCAGGCTGTACGAAGATGATGTACGACATCGTCATGAATGTAGTCAGACCTGCGAGCAGCTCCGTGCGGATGGTGGTGCGAGAGGCAGTGAGGTGGAAGGTCTTGTCGAGGAGATGGTACATGTTTCCTTATTTTTTAGATGGGTTTTGTTGCCGCAGATGGCGCGGATGATCGCGGAAATCCCTGACTATCCGACTGATCTTCGCCATCCGCGGCTAAATTTTCTTTAGGACGGCATCGGCGACTTCGCGTGTACCGAGACTGCCGCCGACGTCCCGCGTCGTCTGACCTTGATTCACGCAGGCCACGACCGCATTCTCTACCGCTTGCGCCGCCTCATTGAGACCAAGATATTCGAGCATCATGGCAGCCGTGAGAATAGATCCCATGGGGTTCGCTATGTTCTTTCCTGCAAGCGGTGGAGATGATCCGTGTACCGGCTCAAACAGCGACACATTCCCTGGGTTGATATTCGCGGACGCAGCGATTCCGAGACCGCCCTGCAAGGCGGCCGCAAGATCCGTGACGATGTCCCCGAACATGTTATTCGTAACGATGACTTCGAAATCCTGAGGCTGGCGGACCATCAACAGGCAAAGTGCATCAATGTACAAATGGCTGGTCTGAATGCCGGCATGACGCGATGCAGCTTCTTTGAAGCACCGCTGCCACAAATCACCTGCATAACCCATCACGTTGGACTTATCGCTCATGCAGACTTTCGTTTTTCCATGACGCTCGGCGTATTGAAAAGCGTATTCCACAATCCGGTCCACGCCCTTTCTCGTGTGGATCTCGACTTGATTCGCCACCTCGTCCGGGGTTCCCTTTTTAAACACGCCGCCTGAATTCACGTATGCGCCTTCGGTATTTTCGCGGATGACGGCAAAGTTCACATCCTCGACACCAACGCCTTTCAGCGGACAAAGCCGCTCGTGAAACAACCGGACAGGTCGAACATTGGCATACAAGTCCAGCCCGAAGCGCAGCGCGAGAAGTATCTCAGCGGCGTGGCGTTGGTCCGGCACGCGCGGATCACCGACTGCACCGAAGAGGATCGCATCAAAATCCTTTCGGAACATCTCAAACGCGCGCGCCGGCAGCGCAATGCCTTCTTTTAGATATTTCTCCGCGCCCCAATCGAATTCCACAAATTCCAGACCGGCGCTGAAGACGTTGTTTATCCGCTGCAAGACACGCATTGATTCACGCGTCACATCAATGCCGATACCATCCCCGGGGATGACTGCGATCCGCTTCATTCTGATGTTATGTCTGCACCAATGAGTTGTATTCCGCTACCAACGCCCGCAAATGCGACTCTTCATCCTTTGCGAATTCCATAAAGACCTTGCGGCCATTGGCATCAGAGATTTGCTTCGCAAAATCAGTGAAAAACTGATGCGAGCGACGTTCGAGATTCATGGCGATATTTAAGGCGTCGAGGTCGCTCGTCTCGTCCTTCACTTCGATCTTCAAAAGCTCTTTTTGAGGAAAAATTTCTTCCACGATCTTCCGGCTAAGCGGCAACCGCGCCGGCTCCCGCTTCAACCACTCATTCTTTCGAATGAGCGATTGATGTTCCGCTTGAAGTCGTCGCAGATGGTCCGACTCCTCCGCCGCAAGGCGCTGGAACATAAGCCGGCCGCTTCCATTCTTCGTTTTACGGGAGGCGTTGGTGTAGAAGGTATAGCCACGGCGTTCAATCGCCAGCGTCAATTCAAGCGCATCTCGCACGACGGTCGTCTGCAATCGCTGTTGTGCGTTCAGACCTGCGGACTTTTGTTGCTCCCGGAAGCAAAACTTGCAAAGTCCGAATATCGCGTAACGGCTGTAGCGTTCCTCAAAATCATTTTGTTCTGTGGCTCGCTTGATC